>JBDTVD010000039.1:0-16888 GCA_040007375.1 Bacteroidota bacterium
TAGAATAGCGGTCTCCAAAACCGTTGATGGGAGTTCGAATCTCTCCACCCGTGCAGTATCAAAATAACCACCGGATTCCGGTTTAAAAAAAGAAATAACATCATGCAACGTGTATCAACATATGTTAAAGAATGTTACAACGAACTGATGCATAAAGTATCATGGCCTACCTGGAGTGAATTGCAGGATAGTGCTATTGTCGTGTTGGTAGCAACATTGATTTTCGGTTTCGTAGTTTTCCTGATTGACTTTATATTCCAGGGGTCACTCAAAGCGATTTATGATTTATTCAGCTAAATAACATGAGCGAAACGGCAACCACATCAAACAGCAAAAAATGGTACGTTGTACGTGCTATCAGTGGCAAAGAAAAAAAGGTGAAGCAATATATTGAGTCTGAAATTGCACATCATAATATTGGTCAATACGTATCGCAGGTTCTTATACCCACTGAAAAATATTACCAGATTAAGGACGGAAAAAAAGTAAGTAAGGAAAGAAGTTATTTTCCTGGATATATATTGATTGAAGCAGAACTTGTAGGAGAGATACCTCACATTATTGAAAGTGTTACCGGAGTGATCAGCTTCCTGGGAGCAAAGAAAGGAGAAAAACCAGTTCCATTGCGTCCAACAGAAGTAAACAGGATACTTGGTAAAGTGGATGAACTGGCCGATTCAGAAGAGATTATTAATATCCCATTCTTCGTTGGGGAAACAGTTAAAGTAATAGATGGCCCGTTCAATAGTTTCTCAGGTGTTATTGAAGAGGTGAATGAGGAGAAGAAGAAACTGAAAGTAATGGTTAAGATCTTTGGACGTAAAACTCCATTGGAACTTAGCTATATGCAGGTGGAGAAGGAGTAATTTGAAAATTAGCCAGTTTGAAGATATGAAAATGAAAGCAATCTTCTTCATTGATTAAGCCAGCAAATCAGAATATTAAATAGAAAATTAATAATATATATATAAACTCAAATTTGAACAGCTGAATTGAAAACCTGTGTGACAAAGGCAGGGAATAAATTACCGACGCTTCCTCGTTAAGATTTATTCACTTTCAAATTGGCAAACCTTCAAATTTTCAAATTGATTTAAAATGGCAAAAGAAATAAGTACATTTATAAAACTCCAGGTTAAAGGCGGGGCAGCTAATCCTGCTCCTCCGATTGGTCCGGCACTGGGTGCAAAGGGCGTTAACATTATGGAGTTCTGCAAGCAGTTCAATTCCCGTACACAGGATCAGCCTGGAAAAGTTTTACCGGTAATCATTACAGTTTACACAGATAAATCTTTTGAATTTGTAATTAAAACTCCTCCTGCAGCTATTCAGTTGCTTGAAGCAGCAAAAATTTCAAAAGGTTCTGCTGAATCTAACCGCAAGAAAATGGGTAAGGTAACCTGGGATGAAGTACGCAAAATTGCAGAAGTTAAGATGCCCGATTTAAACTGCTTTACTATTGAATCAGCAATGAAGATGATTGCTGGTACTGCACGCAGTATGGGACTTAACGTGGAAGGAACTCCTCCCTGGAATAATTAATTCAAAAAGGTCATACGGAGATTATCTCCTTTGATATAACTCAAATTAGGAGCAGGGTTATAACGGTCTTATTTGCTGCTTCCAACGGCAATGACCCTGCGTTAACACTAAAAAATTTAAACAATGGCAAAACTTACAAAAAACCAAAAAACGGCGTATGCCAAGGTTGATGCCAACAAAACGTACTCTTTAATAGATGCTGCAAAACTGGTGAAGGAAATTACCTACACAAAGTTTGATGCTTCTGTTGATATTAATGTACGTTTAGGTGTTGATCCCCGCAAAGCCAATCAAATGGTACGTGGTATTGTTACATTACCTCATGGTACCGGTAAAATGGTACGTGTACTTGTTCTTTGCTCTCCTGATAAAGAAGCAGAAGCAAAAGAAGCAGGTGCTGATTACGTTGGCCTGGATGAATTCATTCAGAAAATTGAAGGCGGATGGACAGATGTTGATATCATCATCACCATGCCTTCAGTAATGGCTAAAGTAGGTAAGCTGGGTAAGATACTCGGTCCGCGTAACCTCATGCCGAATCCTAAAACAGGAACGGTAACTAATGACATCGGCAAAGCTGTTAAGGATGTGAAAGGTGGTAAAATCGACTTCAAAGTTGATAAAACCGGAATCATCCATACTTCAGTTGGTAAGGTATCATTCGATGCAAAAAAACTTTACGATAATGCTCACGAAGTATTAGGAGCTATCATGAAGTTGAAACCATCATCAGCAAAAGGAACGTACATGAAAAGTGTTACGATCAGCAGCACGATGAGCCCTGGTGTTCGAATCGATACTAAAACTATTGCCGGTTAATTCACAATTAAAAGAAAAGGAATTATGAACCGAGACGAAAAAGAAAAAATGATTGCTTCGTTGGTCGACACGCTGTCAACTTACAGCAGTTTTTACATTGCCGATATTTCATCTTTGAATTCAGAAAAAACTTCAAAGCTGCGCAGAATGTGTTACAACAAAAATGTGCAGATTAAAGTTGCTAAGAATTCGCTGATTGAAAAGGCACTGGGCAGGATGGAAGGTGACTTTGAGCAAATGCTTCCAACACTTAAAGGGTCATCCGTTATTATGCTTGCTGAAATTCCTAATGCAGCTGCAAAGGTGATTAAGGAGTTTCGTAAAACAAGTGACAGACCAATATTGAAAAGTGCATATATCGATTCTGCAATATTCGTAGGTGACAATCAGCTGGATTCATTAGCTACATTGAAATCAAGAGAAGAACTTGTTGGCGATATTATTGGCTTACTTCAATCTCCTGCTAAAAATGTTATCTCTGCTCTTAAATCAAGCGGTGGTAAACTTGCAGGCATTCTTAAAACGCTGGAAGAAAGAGGTGAAAAAGCCGCTTAATCTTTCCGCACAAATCAAATTAACAATTAACATTTAAATTCAAAAAAACTATAATACAATGGCAGACTTAAAAGCATTTGCTGAGCAGTTAGTAAACTTAACTGTAAAAGAAGTAAACGAATTAGCAACAATATTAAAAGATGAATATGGTATCGAACCAGCTGCGGCTGCTCCTGTTATGATGGCAGGTGGTGGCGGTGGAGCTGCTGCTGTTGAAGAGAAAACAGCATTCGACGTTATCCTGAAAGCTAGTGGTGCAAACAAATTAGCAGTTGTGAAATTGGTAAAAGACTTAACAGGTCTTGGACTGAAAGAAGCAAAAGATCTTGTTGATGGTGCTCCAAAAGCAGTTAAAGAAGGTGTTTCTAAAGAAGAAGCAAACCAATTAAAGCAACAGTTAGTTGATGCTGGTGCTGAAGTGGAAATCAAATAATTTCTTCTTTTATAAAACAAAAAAGCCCCGGATTATTCCGGGGCTTTTTTGTTTTATAAAAGTGATAAAATTCTTCCCGGGAAATAGGTTATCTCAATAATGTTTTTATATTTGGGTTACCCTTTACTTTAAACCCTACAATTATGAAACTATTTGGAAAATGTTCTTTGATTGCAGTTGCCTGTTTTTTCTTTCAGTCTGTTTCCGCACAGTATTCTGTTAACCGTTATACTATTGCTCCTGGTAAAAATCCGGGTGGTATTAAAAATGATTATGAGTATTCTTATAATGTTTTCTCAGGACCTGATCCTGGCTGGATGGGTTTTACATTTCCATTTGTACCTGGAGGAAGCAATAATAGTTGGTCATTACCTGCTCAGCTTCCTATTTCTTTCAATTTTAATGGAAGTCCAGTAACCTATTTTAAATTGCATCGCACAGGTGTTATCACTTTTGATACTGCTGCCACTGTTATTCCAACTCATCCAAATAGTACAATCCCTTCTTCAAGTATTCCGGCAAAATCAATAATGGTTTGGGGCTTCGATGGCTGGTCATCTTCCACTAACCCGCAGTATCGGCTTTATGGATCGGCTCCCGACAGACAGTTATGGGTCTATTTCAAAGATGCAAGTTTCAGTAGTTCTTATAATCCTTATTTCTGGAGTATTGTATTGGAAGAAGGAACCGATAAAATATATATAGTAAATCAATTCGGAAGAGTTTATTCTACTTCGTTGCCTTTAACAGTGGGAGTGCAGGTGGATGCGTTAACTGCATATGCGGTTTCATCAACTGCGGCTCTTCCCTGCACTCCTAGGATGCAGGTCTCTCCGGATGATAATGTGTATTACGAATTTTCTTTTAGTCAACCGTTAGCTAATGATGTTTCAGTTTCATCAGTAAGTTATCCTGATTATAATTTGTTGAATTCTGCAGATAATGTAAAATTCAGTTTTATTAATCGTGGGACTTCAACGGTTACGGATGTAGCATTAAAATATTCATACCTGGGAAATATATATACAGATTCTAAAACAGGATTATCTGTTCCTCCCGGAGAAACTGTTGAACTCATCCATTCAATTCCACTTTCGTTAACGCAAACATCAAAACAACCACTTGTTGCATGGTGCGAATATGCAGGTGATAATAATTCATCAAATGACAGTGCTCTGTTAATGGTGTCAGGATTGTCTTTTACTCCGGTGAAAAAAGTGTTGTATGAATGTGCACAAGGAACATGGTGCACCTGGAATGATTTAGGTTTTCAATATACTGATTCTATATATAGTAAGTTTTCTGCCATTACAGAATTGATTAACGTGCAGGAAACACCGGCTATTACTGATGCTGATTATGTGAACGGTATTTTTAATCTGCATTGGGCGGTGCCTGATGGATATGTTGACAGGAAATATGTGGGTACATTGTATACAGAAAATTATACAGTTATACCATTGCGTTATGATGAACCAACACCTTGTGATATTACAACACAGGCATTGTTTGATCCTGTTTCAAGAAATCTTAGTATCAATCTGTCATCTCATTTTGCTGCATCGTTAATGGGCGATTATCGTTTCAATGCTGTAATTGTTGAAGAAGATGTTGACCAGGATTTAATAACTCACGACCGTTCTGCTCATGTTGCTTTAGCAGGATTTGAAGGTCAGGCAAACAGTTTGCCTTTTGTAATTAATGATGGTGAAACACATTTATATAGTTTCAATTATATACTGCCATCATCATGGGACATTAGTAAAATACGCGTTATAGGATGGGTTTGTGATCAGACAACTTCTCTGATATTGAATACTGCAGGAACAGATGTAATTACAGATGTGGAAACTTTAGCATCGTATGGTTTTGATGCACACATTATGGGTAATCCTGTTACAATATCCAGCTCATTAAAAATAACACTTGAAAAAGATGCGGCTGTATCATTAAAAATTATAGACATCAATGGTAAAATAATTAATGATGTTGCATCACGCGATCTTTCTTCCGGAAGTTATTATTACCTTATTGGTGATCAGGTAAAATCTTCTGGAATTTATATAGTGCAGATTAATGTGAACGGAATTATAGTGACAAGAAAATTTGTTGTAGAATAGATTTAGTCTTTAATAAATTTATTCATCACTATGTTTCTTCCTTCGCGTGAGTGAAGTTTTAATATATATATACCGGATTTTATTTTATGTATGTCAATTGAATTGCCGGATTGTATTCCCTCTTGAACGATTTGCCCTGCCGTGTTTAATATTGTATAATTTTCCGAAATCAATGATTCACAATTAATATATAGTCTGTCACTGGCTGGAACTGGAAATGTAATACAGTCTGCAGGAGTTGTCATATCATTAACTGATAATGGAACGCAGGCCTGAAAAATCCATCCCGAATTATTTCCATTATCTACACTGTTTGCACCGACATAAAAGGAAGCTCCTCCTGTTGTGTGAATTCGGGATAATTGAAGACTGTCTGTACAGAGTTGTCCTGATGCTTTAAAAAAGAAAGTGGAATCCAATAGATATCCATTCAGCGTCGGCCTGGGGAGAGATGAATTACCTGCACGTAGAATTGTTCCCGAAAAAGTTGTTATTGATTTATAATGAAAGGAATAAGATTTTCCATAATAAACCACAAGATTATTAACCGTTCTTCTTCCATGGAAAACTCCACCTGCAGTTCCGTAAATGTTATGGTATTTTGAATTTAGTGTATCGTTTAAAAATAAGGCAAGATTACCTCCTGCAACATCGTACAATTGATATCCCTGATTAACTAAAGTCTGCCCGGAACTGGTCCCCAGCATTCTGATTATTGAAGTACCTGCATCAATAGTTAATCCTGTATCTTTTAAACTAAATGCATTGGAAAATCCTGTAATCCTTATTTCTGAAGAACCCAGATTCAATGATCTTTTGAATAAACCTTGAGAGTATAACCACATAGCTCTGATATTCCAGCTTTGTGTGTCGAAACTTCCCCTGCTGATGTATATATATAATCCGGACCCTGCAATGGAATCCTGCAATGCGTAAGTCCCATTACAACTAATAGATAGCGTTCCATTAATATTACAACCTTCACTGCGAATGTAATTTATACCTGAACCTATGAACGTCAGGTTTCCAGCTACAGGCATCATAGCGGAATCAAGATCAAGTGAACCATTAATTGAAACACCAAAATAACTGGTATTCCACACCGGATTATATTTTACATAATTCCATTCTGCATTATTACAATAAGCATTGAGATTAGTGATCATTACAGAATCACCTGGAGACTGAAAACTCAATGAATCAAAATGTACATTATCATAAACAAATGGAATGCACGATGCAGGTGAACCACCGGATGTTAATGACCAGTGTGCAGGATCATGCCAGTTGCCTTTACCACCAATCCAGTAATAATCATTGAAAGGAGGAATAATAAATGTCCATCCTGAATTGTTTCCAAGATCAGCAGAGTTGGTTGCAGTGAATATACCTGCAGGAGTTGCATTTAGATAAGTAAGCAACATGTGATCAACTGTAATAGGATTGGAAGATTTTAAAAATGTTCCTCCTGAAAACAATCCTGATAATCTTGTTAATGTATTGCAGTTTCCATTGGTGATAATACTTCCACTAAATGTAATTGTTCCTGCATCAGCAAACCGCCCTTTTTTCCCTCCCGCAATATTCAGATCGTGTATATTATTGCTTCCATAAATTAAAAAATCACCTGCAAAAATTAAATCATGGAAATTGGATGTATCTGTTCCGTTACTTTGAATAGTACTGCTGCCGTTACTTGTGTTATTAGTAAATGAAACATCGTACAATTGAAAACGGCCTGCATTAATAATGGGATACAATCCTTTTAAAACAAAATGAGAAGTACCTGCATTAACATTTAATAACTGACCAGAAATGGATAATGCTCTGATTGATCCTGATGCCAAAAGTTCTATCACTGACGATCCCAGCAGTATATTGCAGGTTCCTGAGTTTGCAATAACGGATAAACTATATGCCTTTATATATTGAGATGCTGTGTTCAAGGCACCACTGTTAATTTGTATTTCAGAAGAAGTTTTTAATGAGTCAGAAAGTGTTATACTTCCCGATCCTGTTCCCGCAAAAACAATTTTATTATTCAGATTGTGATTTGCCGTGGATAAGGTAACTGCTCCAACAGGAAAAAAGTTGATATCTCCCGTATAGCTTATCTGCATATCAGGGTTTAAAGCTAATGAACCGAAAATATATAATCCGTAAAAATTTCCATCAAGTGTTGGCGAATGCAATACTCCTGTCCAGTTAACATCTTTTGCAACTGCTATCTGGTTAATGGTTACTACAGCACCAGCCTGAGTAAATGAGTTTGCATCAAATCGAACATTATCAGATGGTCCCGGAATGCAATTGCAACTTGATCCACCACTGGATAACGACCAGTGTGAAGCATCAGACCAATTACCTGAATTATTGATCCAGTATAAATCAGAACTATAAATTGTTGAACTCAGGAACAGAAGAAACAGGAAACTATATAATCTCATAGAAGGTTGTTTGGACTACTAAGATAGAGTTACGCCTCTTTCAAACAGCAGCAATGAAATAATTTTTTTATTGGATAGCCAACAGAATGCAGTTGAGTATTTTTGCACGTGATGAAAATAAATCTTGTTCTTTCAGGTGGTGGTGTTCGTGGCTTTGCACATCTGGGTGTGATAAAAGCTTTGCTCGAGTCGGGTTTTGAAATTGCAGCCATTTCCGGAACGAGTTCTGGTGCTGTTACAGGTGCATTTATAGCAGCAGGCTATTCACCTGATGAAACATTAAAGATATTGAAAGAGTTCCGGCTGCTTCGTTTGTTGAAAGGTGCATTCAGCTCAGGTATTTTCAGTATGGCAAAGTTTGAAAAGATTTTCCTGGATTGTTTTCCTCATAATTCATTTGAAGAGTTATCAATGCCATTATATATTTCATCCACTAATATATATAAAGGTAAAACGGAAGTCTTCAGCAAAGGAAAACTGATACCTGCATTGCTGGCTTCTTCATCATTGCCGGTATTGTTTAAACCAATTGATATCAACGGTCAACTTTATCTAGATGGTGGTATATTAAATAATCTTCCTGTAGAACCGTTTTTAAATTCACGTATTCCCATAATTGGAATTCATGTAAATCCAGTTAATGAAGTAGCTTCAATTTCATCAACACTAAAAATTATGGAACGGAGCTTTAACCTTGCTGTGTACGCAAATATTATTGAACGTATTAAAAAGTGTACATTTTTATTTGAACCAGCTGAATTAGGTGCTTATTCCGTTTATGCTTATTCAAAAGCAGATGAAATTTTTAAAATTGGATATAAGCATGCCACTGAAAAAATGCCACAGTTTATAAGGTTACTCAACAAATTAAGTTGAAATAAAAAAGGATGTTCTGTTACGAACATCCTTTTTTATAAATAAAATTTTTAATAAGTGAATCGTAATGCACCAAAGAAATTTCTTCCGGGAGCATTTATTCCGCTTGCAAATACTCTGTATTGTGTATCAAATAAATTATCAACTCCTGTATATATGCTTAACCATTTGTTGAGCTGATAACTCAGATGCAGATTGGCAGTAAACCAGGCAGGCATACCATCAGGTGTTGCATACTGTCCGTTGTCTTCTCCACCACCACTGTAGTCTTTCAGTTTTTTCCATCCATTGAAGTTGATAAAGAAATCAGATTGAAATCGATTTTTATGATATCCTAAACTAACTCTGCCGGTCACCGGAGAAATATGATCAAGAGGTACATCGCTGCTGTCAGTTTTTACTCTTCCATAAGTATATCCCAATGCTGCTGCAAAGGTAAGATTGTTGGCTGCACTTGTTTTGTAACTTGTGGTGAATCCATATATATATGCTTCGCCTTTATTCTGATTGGCGTATACAGCACTCAACACACCATCATAATTAATAGAGTCCTGTCCGTTATAGGTGAATTTATCAGTAACAAGTGCATCAGATATCTGCGTGTAATAAATGTTATTTTCCCATTCTGAATGATCATTTGCATTCCATGTTATTGCTAACTCACTATTAAATGTTTGCTCTGGTTTCAGATCTGCATTTGGTACAATGATAATTCCATTTCCTGATTCAAATACTTTCGCCAGATCATCTACATTCGGTACTCTGAATCCTGTTGAAAATAATAATGATAATTTTAAATCATCAGTGGGAAGATGAACAATACCGATGTTTCCTGAATATATAAAGTTCGTTTGCTCTACTGTGCTGAAGGGAAATGAAAAGAAAGAGGTGTCATTGAACTCAGCATTTAAGGAAGAGTATCCGAGTCGAAGTCCATCATTGATTATTAGCTGTGGATCGATCTGCCATGAATGTGATATATATGCAGCAGCATTCATCATGGAATTATCTCCGCCGGGATAACGTGTATCCAATGGAGTTTCTACAGATGTATTTATGTTTTTTGTATTGGCAGTTGATAGAAGTGTGTTGTATTGAACATCAATTCCTGTACGTACTTTGTGTGATGCAGCAGTGTGAAGGAAATCAGTTGTAAATCCCATTACATCTACTTCTTCTATTCTGTTGGAGAGCCCTGATTTTGCAAGTGATCTGTTATGCCTGCTTTCTTTTATATGCTGGTAACTGATGATGCTTTTTATTCTACTGAAGAATGCTGTGCTATTGTTAATATCAAGATTATATGCTGTAAGTAATCTTTCCTGCGGACCATAATACCATTCAGAATAACGTAATGTTCCACCTGCAAGATCTGTTAACCTGTCGTAACGTGGTATATCACTTGAATTGGAATACTGAATGTTTAATCCATGAGAAATATTTTCTGATGATTGATATAAAAATTTCTGAAGTAAATCATACTGTGTATAACCACTCTGAACCTGTAGATAACGGTCATCATTTTTTATAACGGAATCTGCATTATTAATCCGTTCAGCATAATACGGCCGTTCACCATAACTTCCTGTATAAAATGGATTCTGGTTTTCTCCTCCTTTCAGATCATCAAAGGAAGAGTAGGTGAAGGAAGTTAATGATGCAAGTTTACCGCCGCCAATGTTCACATCAATATGATTGGTGCTTTCTTTATTTGCACTTCCATAACGTGACATAGCATTTACTTTAAGTTTCATCTTTCCGCTTTCTGTTGACAATTGTGGATTTCTTGTCATCATATGAATAACTCCACCTAATGCATCACTTCCATACATTGTGGATGATGGTCCCATCAATACTTCAACACGTTCGAATATAGTGTTGTCAGTGGTGATGATGTTTTGAAGATGACCGGCTCTATATATAATGTTATTCATTCGTATGCCGTCAACAACCAGCAGCACTTTACTTGCTTCAAAACCGCGCAGCACAGGACTGCCACCACCTTGCTGACTTTTCTGAACACCAATCAATCCAGTATTGGATAATAAATCGCCTGTAGTTTGTGCCTGGAGGCGAATGATATCATTACTGTTGAGAAAAAGGACCTGCTGTGAAACATTCTTTTTCTCTTCTTCCACTTTATTAGCAGAGATAATTACTTCATTAATGTTAAGCTTTACAATTGAATCGGTTTGCTGAGCATGGAGAAATGTGTTCGATGAAAGCAATAATAATGTTACTATTAAATAGTTTGTTTTCATAAATTGATAATTTAAAGATGTATTAATGCATCCGGTTTTTGTAACCGGAAGAAGAATTGTAAATGGAAAAAAAATTACATCACTTCAGGAGGAAGAAATTTCATGCTTGAAAAACCCGTTAATGGCTGCATAGAAAAACATAGAGAATATAATTGATTTGTTAAATCCGGAACAGCAAATAATAGCTGACGATTACATAAATAAATATCAGAGAAATCAAGCAGTTTGTTAAGCACTTCTTTACTTTGTCTTCCATGCTTACCAAAAAAATCTTCCAGTTCAGTAAATAGTCCTTCCTCTCTGATATCATGAAGTGCTTTAATTTTTACATTGCTTCCATTGGTTTCAACAGTATAGATGTCGTAACACTTTCCTCCAAGTATCATCTCCTTCTTATCAATCAGTGCTTCCCTATATGCTGTTTCTGTAATGCGAAAATAACACCAGTCTGTTCTGTTTCGTTGCAATTCGTGTTTCATTTCGCATCTAACGAGATAACAGTTCAATGCCTGGAAAAGAAGTACACCTGTTGATTGAAGTAACAGCAGTACAATTAATAAACAGGCGATAATTTGCTTCACAATAATTCTGAGTGTTATAAGAGTTTTTATTCTTTTACAAAGCGGACATTATATTTATTTTCAGAAGAAATGATGGAGAGAAAATAAAATCCACTGCTCAGGTCAGCAACTGATAATTGTCTTTTCAAGCCATCTCCCGAAAGAATAACATCTGAAATTTTATTTCCTGCAACACCATACACTGCTGCCAGATATTTTTCTGATAACTCAACCGGTAATTCAACAGAAAGAACTGAAGAAGCAGGATTTGGATATGCAGGTAATACATTTTCACTGCTGAATTCATTTACTGATACAACACCAAATTCATAAGTTCCAATATCAGGAGGTGTTCCTCTTGTTATTCCTGTAATATCTGTTATTACTGAAGGAATTGCAATTGCTGAACCATCGAGTGCAAGATTTGTTGGTACAGATACTGCTGCTGAAGTGAATTGAGGATTTAATATCTGGCTGTTGGCATCCTGGTTACTTGCAGCCTGCCATAAAGCGAGTGTAGAATAAATAACAGGAGTGAGTGATCCCTTTACAGCAACATTTCCTCCAGGCACATATATATTGTTATAATTACTGCTGATAGCTGTGTTTGCTGTAGCTATTGCACCAAGCATAATTCCCGTTTTTGCTCCGGAACATTGTTGTGAAATGCTGATCATGTTATTGCGAAGAACAGAATTCGTATTTGAAAGTTCTTCTGAGAATCCCGTAAGATCGCCGGAAGTTGCAACATTGTTATCAAGTGAAACAGTGTTATAATATATTTCAGGAGCTGTTGCAGCAGTGCGCACTTCAATAGCAGTAAAATTTCCTGATGTCAATCGCACATCATGTATCACATTATTATAAACTCTATGTCCTGTTCCATTAAAAAGATAAATACCTCTTATGGTCATTGTTCCATTGTTGGTTTGAGAAATACTGATTGTATTATTAAAGATCTGTGCATTGATGTTTGCTGCCTGAGCAATCTGAATAGCATTGGTGGAAGTTATCTGCGCTGTACGTTTATCAAATATGTTATTGCTGATGATGGTACCATCTGATTCCCTTAAATATATTCCATTCGAATGAAAATCATAAATTGTATTGTTATCAATATTAATACCTGTTGCCAGATTATTTCCTTCACCATAAAAGGAAACTCCATATCCACCACCCTGCAAAGTATTGTGATAAATAGTTACATCATGAAAATTTCCCGGATCAAGAATACTTGTTTCAGAACCTGATGCAACGATGGAACCATAGAGTGTGCTTGTCGTTCCTGCTATGCTGATATCACAATCACTGATGATTACATTACGTGCAGAATCAAGTAGCTGAATACCGTAAAAGCCTCCTGTTGAAGCCGCATCATAAGCTATGTGAAGATTGTTAATTGAACAATTACTCACACCAGCAAGACGAAGTACATGTCGTTGCGTTGTTGAAGTTACTGCAGTAAGCAACTCACCATTACCATTCAATGTAACTGTTGCTGTTGGTCCTGACCCTGTTATCGGATTAATTACAACCTGCTCATTGTAAGGTCCGCTTCCTGCAGTAACTGATATTGATACAGAAGAAGAAATACCATTACTGTTAATTGAAGTTGCAAAATCAGTAAAAGATTGAAAATTTGTACCTGATGTTGGTAATGCTGAATCAATTGTATAAGATCCTGAAAGCGGAGTACCACCTTTTGTAAGGAAGGAGCTTAGTAAAATCGTAACAAGAAAAAGGAAGGAATAGGTGCTGATATTATTTTGTAAATTTTTCATAGCAGAATGTATATTGATTTTCATCAGCAAATATAAAAGAATTGATGAAAAATGAAAATGATCTTCCAGCCGGAAAGCAAAAATAGATAGGGAAATGTATCCTGACAATAAAATGCCGGGACAAAATCAACGCAAAAAACTCTGACAGAGCTTAACGGTTCAGCAGAAACTCTTTAAAAGAATTATATTCCGTTGGTAATAAAGTAGCTGATTTCTTTTTTTCTGATAGAGAAGATAACTCCACAGGGATCTGTAGTTCAATCTGTAAAACTTCTTCCACGGTTTCAATAAATTTTGAAGGATGTGCAGTTTCCAGAATGATACCCAAGCATTCTTTATTCGTCTCCTGGTATTTTTTCCATCCGAGATAAGCAACAGCACCGTGTGGATCCATTATATATTTAAACTTTGAATACACTTCCTTCATTGCCATCGTAGTTTCTTCATCATTGAATGAATAGGAAATGATATCCTTCCTCATTTCAGTAATATTATTTATATATATAGAAAGAAGTCGTGCAAAATTACTTGGAGCACCCACATCCATTGCATTGGAAAGTGTCTGTACCGATGTGCGTGGAAGGTATTCACCACTGTTGAGATAATTGGTAAAAACATCATTTGCATTTACGGATGCAATAAATCTGCTGACAGGTAATCCCATTTTTTTTGCAAGAATTCCTGCAGTCAGGTTGCCAAAGTTTCCACTTGGAATGGAAAACACAACAGGAAGATTTTTATCCTGAACCTGCTTGTATGCTTCTACATAATAAAATGATTGCGGAATTAAACGCGATATATTAATACTGTTTGCAGAAGAGAGATGATATTTTGCAAGCAGATCGATATCATGAAAGGCTGTTTTAACAAGCTTCTGGCAATCATCAAATGTACCTTGTATTTCCAGTGCAGTAATATTCTCACCAAGTGTTGTGAGTTGTTTTTCCTGTAACGGACTTACCTTGCCTGATGGATATAGTATAATTACTTCAATGCCTTCTGTACGATAAAAGCCATTTGCTACTGCACCTCCTGTATCTCCTGATGTTGCTACAAGAATGGTGAGTCTTTGATTATGGTTTCTCACCAGATGAGCCATCAGTTGCCCCATGAAACGTGCGCCGAAATCTTTGAACGCTAATGTTGGTCCGTGAAATAACTCAAGTATTTTAGTTTGTTCATCAAGTGTAACAACAGGTGCCGGGAAGTTAACTGCATTTTTTATGATAGTATGTATTACCTCTTCTGAAACATCCTCTTTCAGAAATGAATATGCAATTTCGAATGCTGTTTCAGAGAATGATAAGTTGTGAAGATTGCTGAAAAATTCTGGAGGTAAAACGGGAATTTTCTCTGGCATGAATAAGCCGCTGTCATCAGGCAATCCATTCAATACAGCCTCGCTTAATGTGTACGGTTGTAAAGAACCTGATGTGGAATAGTACTTCATAAATAATAGTCAGATTAAAATTATGCGATGACCTTTGCGCCTTCGTTATTGATTGTTGATATATATAACTCAGATTGAATTTTTGCTTTCCGAAATGATGCCTGCATGGCAGCTCCTGTTCTCTTTGCATCCTTCAATCCTTTACAAAATGCAAACATGGAGGAACCTGATCCGCTGATACTGCAGGCAAGCGCTCCATTCGAAAAAGCTGCTTTTTTAACCTGGTGAAATGCCGGTATTAAAGAAGCACGATATGGTTCTGCTACATGATCAACAGTTGCTTTACCAATCAACTCATAATCCTCTTTATATAAACCTGCTACTAATGCAGCCGTATTCGACCATTGCTGAATAGCGGTTCCAAGTGGAATTTCTTTTTTGAGTACTGCACGTGCATCTTTTGTAAGTACCTCTGCATGCGGATGAATTACTACTATATATAGTTTTGAAGGAGCAGGAAGTGCAATTACTTCCAGAGGATGATTGCTGCGGATCAATATAATTCCTCCCAGCATGCTAGGAGCTACGTTATCAGCATGTGCACTTCCACAAGCTATACGTTCACCTTCCATGGCAAAAGGAATTAATTCTTCTCTGCTCAATTTATTTCCGGTTAACAATGAAGCAGCATAAACACCTGCAACTGCACTTGCAGCACTCGAACCAAGACCACTTCCCAAAGGCATTCTTTTATGCAGAACAATATCAAATCCCTGCTGAATTCCTGTTGCTTTAAGATATGCAGCGATAGCAACACTTACCGTATTTTTTTTAATGCTGTACGATAATCTTCCATTGTCACCAGTTATTTCACGAATGATTAATTTTTTTTCAGCATTTTTTTTCAACGTAACTACATCACCGGGATTATTTATGGCAAGTCCCATGCAATCAAATCCGCATGCAATATTACCAACTGTTGCCGGTGCAAATACGGTAACTGTATTCTTTTTTCTTCTCTCAGTCATTATTCAAAATATTTACCAATGCTGATGATCTCTGCAAATACACCTGCAGCTGTTACTTCTGCTCCTGCACCAGGACCTTTCACCACTAGAGGAGAAGGATGATATCTTTCTGTTGTAAAGGAAATAATATTTTCACTTCCGGCAAGATTATAAAACGGATGCGATGAATCTACTTCTGCAAGTCGTATTGTGGCTTTATCATTTTCCAGGCTCGCTATAAAACGTAAAACTTTATTTTTCTGTTCAGCTTTTTTTCTTCTCTCTTCAAACACCTGATTTGATTTTTTCAATGCAGTAAAAAACTGCTCCACATTACGTGCTTTCAGGCAGGAAGGAGGAAGGATCTGTTCTATATTGATATCCTCATTTTCCAAAGCAAGTCCTGTTTCTCGAGCAAGTATTAAAAGTTTTCGTGCAACATCTTTACCACTTAAATCTACCCGTGGATCAGGTTCTGTATAACCTTTATCCTGTGCTTCTCTTACAATCTCATCAAAATTTCTACCTTCTTTAAAAGTATTGAATATATATGATAGTGTTCCTGATAGAACTGCTTCAATCCTGATAATACGATCTCCACTTCCCATAAGATCTTTGAGAGTAGTGATTACCGGTAATCCTGCACCAACATTTGTTTCATACATAAAACGAATGTTACGCTTACGTGCAATGTTCTGCAGTTTAATATAATTGTCGTAGGAAGAGGAGTTGGCAATTTTATTTGGAGTAACAATGGAGATACTGTGTTCCATTATTTCAGGATAGAACTTTACAATGGATTCACTGGAAGTACAGTCTGCAAAAACAGTTTGTGGAAGGTTCATGTGCTGCATCTTCTCCACAAAAGATTTTATCTGCATAGGTTCGCCTTTCGTATCAAGAAGTTCTCTGTAATTCTGCAGAGAGATTCCATCTTCATTGAAATACATTTTTTTACTGTTACATATTCCGGCAATATTAATATCCAATGCATGTGAAGTGCGGAGATAACTTTTTTGTTTATTCAGTTGTTTGATTAATGTTCCGCCAATCAGTCCAACTCCTACCAGAAATACATTTACTGTTTTAATATCACT
>JBDTVD010000040.1:0-16867 GCA_040007375.1 Bacteroidota bacterium
GGAGTTCGGAGTTCGGAGTTCGGAGTTCGGAGTTCGGAGTTCGGAGTTCGGAGTTAAAATATTAGGGATGTAATTTAACTAATTGATTTTATTAGTCCATTGATCATTTTTGACAATTCGATCAACTTTTTCCTTGATTCAGTTTCCTGATCAATGGTAATGAAGTTTTGCATTCTGCAAACAGTAGCACAGACCACGCATTCCCGTATGCTTCTTTTCGATATTCGCAGAAAATTTTTGAATTCATTTTTTGTACCACCTGTTCCTTCCGCAATATTAAGAGCAATAGAATTGGCTGCACGAATAAATTGTGATTTGATCCGGTATTCTTCTTCTTTCGGAAAATTGTTTGTTAACTTATATATAAAGTCAATAAACAGCAATGATTTCTGATAGACAGAAAGTTTTTCAAACTGAAATGTATTCGATTCTGAAAAATAATTCTCAGATTCTTCTTCAACCAGATTCAACTCAACTTCTGTATCGCTATTCATTTGCTCCGAACTCCGAACTAATCACTCCGAACTATTAAGCTACCTTCATAGCAAATTCTTTCATTACAGCAACCATTGCTTTTACGCTATCTAAAGGAAGAGCATTGTACATCGATGCACGGAATCCACCTACACTACGGTGGCCTTTTATACCAACAATTCCTGCTGCTTTTGCTGCGTTTAAAAATGAATCATCCATTGAAGCATCTTTCAGAAGAAAACAGGCATTCATTGGTGAACGGTCTTCCGGAGCGGTAGTTCCAACAAGCATTGCGTTGCTGTCAACTTCATCATAAAACAGTTTTGCTTTCTGATCATTAATTTTTTTCATCTCACTCACACCACCAATTGATTGCAACCATTCCAGTACATGCATGCAAACGAGAATAGAAAAAACAGGAGGTGTATTATACATAGAGTCATTATCAAAATGCGTTTTATAATCCATCATAGTTGGTAATGTTTTACCATGTGTTCCGATGATGTCTTTCTTTATGATAACCAATGTAACACCGGAAGGACCCATATTTTTCTGAGCACCTGCATATATAATATCAAACTTTGAAACATCAACAGGACGTGAAAAAATATCTGACGACATATCACAAACAACAGGAATCGGTGAAGCAGGAAAATCTTTTATTTGTGTACCGTGAATTGTTTCATTGGAAGTAATATGAAAATAATCACAATCAGAAGGTATGGTATAACCCTTCGGCATGTAAGAATAATTTTTATCTTTTGAAGAAGCAACAACAACTACTTCACCAAAAAGTTTTGCCTCTTTAATTGCTTTATTACTCCATGCACCCTGATCTAGATATGCAGCTTTCTTTTTCAGCAGATTCATCGGTACCATTGCAAACTGAGTACTGGCACCACCCTGTACAAATAATACTTCATGTGTATCCGGAACATTAAGAAGTTCCTTTACCAGTGATTTTGTTTTTGCCAAAACAGCTTCAAAATCTTTACTGCGATGTGATATTTCCATGATACCCATTCCGCTTCCGTTAAAATCAAGTACAGCTTCTGCTGATTTCTTTAATGCGATTTCAGGTAGTATGCCCGGACCTGCTCCGAAATTGTGCTTTCTCATAGTTTTTTTTATATATAATTTTGAGATTAAATACAGACAGATAAATTAAGTATCCCGGACGAAAAGCCATTCACTTAATAAGTGTGTAAAGTAAGTCTGATTTTGCCAATTGAACAAGAAAAGCACAGGGAAAAAAAGGAGAGTAAAGAAATTATTTAAACCGGAAGAGATTATTAGCCTGCTACGGAAACTTTTTCGCAGATTGGCAATGTAAAACTGAATACAGAACCTTTTCCAACTTCACTGATTACTTTGATTTCGCCTTTGTGAGCTTCAATAACTTTCTTGGCAATGGTAAGCCCGAGTCCCGTACTTTTTTCGCCGGCAGTGGATTTAACGCTGGTCACCTGGAATGGCCGGAATACTTTATCCAGCTCATCAGCCGGAATACCCTGACCGTGATCAGTAACTGAAATCTCAATCACATTGTCATACTTCGTAATGTGTATTTCAATCACTGTACTTTCCAAAGAATATTTAATTGCATTACTGATAAGGTTATTCATCACCAATCGCAACTGAACACTATCACCCGTAAAAAGTGGAATATCATCCTGTGAACTATACTCCAATGTAATATTCTTTTTCTGAGCCTGATACATATTATCCGACATCGAAGATTGCACCATATCAATAATGTTCAATTCCTTCATTTGAATATTTGCATTTCCTGATTCGATTCTGGAAACATCCAGGAGATCATTCAGTAAGTTCAACATGAACTGCCCTGAATCAACAATGGTTTGTAAAAAATATCGTTGCTCTTCTGATAATTTGTCATTCTCATCATCTATAAACTGTGCCAGTGTAATTATATTTCCAAGCGGATTACGCAGGTCATGCGATGCCATTCCCAGGAAATAATTTTTCTGTTCATTTAATGCAGCCAGTTCCGCATTTTTACGCTCCAGTTCTTTTTGCTGATGGAAGAAAGTAAGTAATGTATTTACTTTTGCTTTTGTGATTTCCACATCCAGTGGTTTGAAGAGATAATCAATTGCGCCTTCTTCTAATCCCTGAAGCAGAAATCTTTTTTCTTTACTGATGGCAGTAACAAATACAATCGGAACCTTACGTGTGCGCTTGGTTGACTTCAGCATATGTGCTACTTCAAATCCATCCATCTCAGGCATCTGCACATCAAGCATAATCAATGAGAGATCTTCCTGGTAAGCAATCTTCAATGCTTCCTGTCCGGAAAGTGCTTTCAGAATTTCAATTCTCCCATCATCACTCAACATGGTTTCCAGTGAATATAAATTCTCCGGTCTGTCATCAACTATTAATATTTTATCCCGCTTTACTGTTTCACTATTCATTTGTACTCTTTGTTAAACTTTATATATTATTCAAAAAAGGAATTCATTACTGATAATAATCTGTTGGTATCAACAGGCTTGGTTATATATTCATCCATTCCTGCTGAAAGACATAGTTCTCTGTCTTCTTTCATTGCTTTGGCAGTAACAGCAATTATAGGAATTCTTCTTTCTGATAAATCGGAACGAATCTGTTTTACTGTTTCAATACCATCCATATCAGGCATCATAACATCCATCAGCACTAAATCAATTTCAGGGTTGATCTGCAACTGACGGATTGCTTCCATTCCGGTTGATGCTTTAAATATATTCATCTCCTGGCCTTCCAGTGTATGACTGATTGCATATATATTTCTTTCATCATCATCCACAATCAATATATTCTTTCCTTTAAGATGGATGATTTCAGGATTTAATCCTGATTTTTCAATGTTATGTTCTGTCTTTCTCAATGGTATCTTACGGAGAAAACGTATGGTTTCTTCCTGTAGTGTGAGGATGGATTTATTTTCTTTTTTAATGATGATGTTGGAATAGGATTCCAGTAAACTGCTTTCTGCCGGAACAAGATCACGACTTGTATATATAATGATACTGATGTCAGTTAACTGTGGTGTTTCTTTTACATATTTTAAAATTTCCAGGCCGCAGCCATCAGGAAGATTGAGATCAAGTATTAATACATGCACTTTATTTTCAAGGATTAGTTTCATTGCATCACCAATACCAAAAGCAGCAAGACAATGATAACCTTGCTTTTCCATTACATGTTTTATCATGTGGTTTTCATTCTCATTATCTTCAACTATAAGTGCAGAATACGGAGAAGCAGTAACAACGGATGAATCATTTGTTGTAAGTGGAAGAGTTAATGTAAATACACTGCCTTTTCCAATCTGGCTTTCAACTTTTATAGTTCCATTCAGCATAACCGTAAGTTCTTTGCTGATGCTTAAACCTAATCCTGTTCCGCCGTATTTTCTGTTAACACTTCCATCTGCCTGACGGAATGCTTCAAAAATCAAATGCAGTTTATCCTCCGCAATTCCTGATCCTGTATCAATAACTTTAAATTCAATAGTGTTGTTGATGCAACTTATATTTAAACAGACAGAACCTTCTTCAGGTGTAAATTTAAATGCATTGGAAAGAAGATTTTTTAATATCTGTCCTGTTCTTGCTCCGTCAGTTAGAAATGCTTCTGGTAATCCAGGTTCTGTTGTAACAGCAAAGTTGATCTTCTTATCACGTGCTACTTCATTAAAAAGTGCCATCATGTCCTGTGCAATTTCTTCTGTTTCAACAGTTGTTATTTCCAGTTCAATTTTTCCTGCTTCAATTTTAGAGAGATCAAGAATATCGTTTATAAGTGACAGCAGGTCATCACCGGATTTATTTACAACCCTTGCAAAATCAAGCTGACGTTTGTTTAATGTATTTTCTTTATTCTCAAAAAGTAAACGTGACAGAATGATAATGCTGTTTAAAGGGGTTCGCAATTCATGACTCATATTAGCCAGGAACTCTGATTTAAAACGATTGCTCTGTTCCAGTTGCGATGCTTTTATATGTAGTGCTTCGCGTGCTGTTTCCAGTTCTTTTGTTTTGTCAGACAGGATTTTATTTTTTGATTGCAACTCTGTTTGTGAAGCATGAAGTTCTGTACTCTGACGATTCAGCTCAACGATTGAATTGTGCAATTCTTCCTCACGATTTTTTAATTGCCTGTTCAGTGCCTGTGTTTCAAACAAAAGTTTTTCAGTTTCCTGTTTGCCTGAAACAAGTTCAATTGTTTGTGCGATGTTATCTGCTGCACGTTGTAAAAATTGTTGTTGAAGTAATGTAAAAGTTTTTGAAGAATACAAAACAAGCAGTGTAGCACCTTGTGAATCATCTTGGATTTTCACGCTGTAAATCTGTTGCAACTGTTCTGTGTTATCAGTTCCTTTGAGATGATATCTCGTCATGTCTGACTGTTCACACACTGCTGAATTATTTTCCAGCGTTGGAACAGGATCGAACGGAAATGAAATGCATGGTTTTAAATCGCAAAGTAATTCTCCATAACTTTTAAGTAGTAATTGATCAGTACTGTGATGTGAATTTATATGCACGGAAATTATTTCTGTACGTGCTGCACCCGTAAAGCCGGAAAGAAATTCAAGAGTCTTTGCATAGAGTGAATCTGCTTCACTCTGATTTTCACGTAAAACATCTCCCAGCTTAGCAAGGCCGATATTCATCCATATCCGGTCTTTATCCTGAATCAATAATTTACGGATCTGTTCTTCCTGTTGTTTCGCACTGGTGATATCAGTTATAATGCATATATATTTTTCCAGCTCATCCTTTTCATTAAAAAACGGAGTAACATTAAATGCTGCCCAACGGCTTTCATTTAAGTTAGTATATAAAATCATTTCATGAGTAAAATGCCTTCCTGATTGTAGTTTTTCAGCATACTTCTCCATCATTTGAAGTGTAGTCATGCTTCCTCTCAATATATCAGAAGCTTTTTTACCAAGACAAATGCTCTCATCAAAACCAAAGAATTTTATAAAACCTTCATTGATCCATTCTATGATATTGTTCTTATCCGTAATGATAACACTGATGTCGGAATTCTGTGCAACAAGTGCCATTTTACGGGCATCATTACAGGAATTTTGTAATTCTTTTTCCTTTTTTTTAAATGCAGTAATATCAGTTTTTACAATGATAAATTTTTCACACACCTGATGATCATTAAACACAGGAGTGATATTGCTCGAAAGCCATTTTTGCTGTTGATGGAGATTGGTGCAAACAGTTTCAACGGTAACAGCAAGTCCTCTATCAAGTTCATGCATGTATGATTCAGCATTGTTGTTATCAGGATAAGATTCACCTGTCAGTTCCTGTATGCGACGACCAACACATTCTTCTTTAGTATAACCGCACAGTCTTGTAAAACTTTCATTCAACCATTCAATTCTGAAATTGCAATCAGTGATTACAATAGCTTTATCAGTTTTGTTTACAATAAGAGCCAGCTTTTTATTTTCTGCAAGATGTTGTTCGAGTGTTTGTTGTTGTGCAATCTGCGCTGTTATATTCCTGAAATAAATACAGATGCCGTTAATTTTATTATTGTTAATTACAGGATTAAAATGGATGTCAAGTGTTAAAGGTTGGTCTAAATAGGAACAGGTTTCAATGATGTTGAACTGCTGACCTGAAAATGCTTTTTTAATATTTGTAATCCATCGTCCTGTTACTCCCGGCGAGGTAGTTTCCAATGCTTTTAGAGTTACATACACATCATCGCGTTTTGTTAATGGGAAACCAGTTACTTTCTGATGCCACTTACTAAAAGAACTGTTGAATTCTGATATTCCCCAGTTTTCGTCAAGCAGTAAAATTCCATCTGAAGAATTTTCGATGATGGAAAGGAGGGAGGAATTATATTTATCAGATGTTTTTACAGATTGTGATTGTGCTCTCAGAAAACGGATGAGGTTGCTGATTGTAATTGCTGATGAAACAATAAACAATATTATATAGGAGCTGCTGACTGTGTTATTTTCGTAAATGGTAAATACTGTTGACGGATTACTTTCATTCAAAATCAAAAGCAGCATAAGTGAAATAGCAGTATTGCCAAGAAGGAGATAATAACTGGCAGGATTAAACAGCAATAAGGAAAATGTCATCAATGGAAAAAATAAAAAATGAACACCACTTTCAGGTCCTGAAATTTTGCTGAGATAAAATATAAGGAGACTGTTTCCGGTAAGTAATAGGAAGCGTGATGAATTCCGAAAACCGTTTATGGTAAGCAGGTAACAACACAACCCATAACAAATGGTACAGATTGATGGAAGAAGTAAAGTTGATTTTTGGAGAAGTAAAATACCTAAACACCATACAGAAGCAAGAAGAACAGAAAACATCGTGTACTGATTCGTTAGCACATGTCTTCTCTTCTCCGGTTTTTCCTGAAGGGTATTGATACCTTTTGTAATCAGCTTACTCCACAATCTCACGAGCATGATCTCCCTTTATTAATCCTTACTTCTACGTGAGATAATTCAGGTAGTTGCAGTGAGATAGAAAATTAATGACCTGTAAATAAGGGGTTTAAAAATCAATAAAAACACATCAAACACAGAGTGGAAAACCTGTTCTATCAGAAGGGATAACCAATGCCAAAGTTCAATACAGTGTCACTTGTTTTTAGTGAACGTATAATCCATCGGTCGCCAGCAGCACGAAGTGGATCTTTCAACTTAATTCCCCAATCGAAACGCAGAATGAAAAAGGTAAAATCCAATCGTAACCCAATACCACTTCCTATGGCCACCTGCTCCAGAAAAGTATCTGCTTTGAAGTGACCGCCCGGACGTCCCGGATCATCTTTCACCAGCCATATATTTCCTGCATCTGCAAACAATGCACCTTCCAGTTTTCTGAAAATATCAAAACGGTATTCTGCATTTGCATTAATTTTTATGTCACCATTTTTCTCAAACAATTCACTGTTGGAATAATTTCCCGGTCCCAGTGAACGTGCTCTCCATGCTCTCAGGTTATTTGATCCACCTGCATAAAAACTTTTTTCAAAAGGCATGAGAAGTGAATTTCCGTAAGCAAATCCAATTCCTGCTTCAAGGTGATAAACCATCTGTGTGCTTGCACTGAAAACCTGGTAAAAGTTAAAGTTGAAATCGGGTCGGATATATTGTGCATAAGGAACATCAAAAATAGCAACACGCTGTCCTCCTGCCTTTTTTATTCCGTTAACCCTGTCTACAAGCCAGAGTGTGTTACCTGCGTATTCAACCGATGTTTTAAAATATATATAATTTTTCAGTCTTGATAAATCCTGTGTATTATATATAAATGAATACCTGCCATTTGTTATCAACTGATCTTCATAACTGTTTAGCAAAGCCGGATCACCAAGCGAAATAAGTTTATTCCGGAAAGATTCCTGCAGTGTTACTTTTACGAAATTAATTTCCGCAGGATATATATAATGTCTTTTTCTTGATGTTTCTTTCCAGGTGTAGGAGATAGAAAGGTTGGCCAGCGTTCGGCGGTATTCAGGGCGTTGCTGGTAATTATAGCTTGTTGCAATATTGGTAAGCGGACTGTTAAACTTATAATTTTTTAAACCCGGGAAGAGTATGCGTGGCACACCAAGCGATATTTCCGGTCCGATTTCATAGGTGTTGAACAAAGCGATATTGGTATTCTCCTGCGTAGAATCTGAAATTTCTTTCTGGGCTTCCAGTCCTCCTTTTAAACGGAATTCAAATTGCTCTGCACCTCTGAAAATATTTTTGTTGTGATAACTTACATTCCCTGACACACCTAAATTTCCACCTGTATTAGTGCCTTCTGTTTCCAGTTTATAATCCTGGCGTGGTGAAGGAGTAAGCAGGATATTGCATATCAATGAATCGCCTGACAAAGTTTTAGAATATTTAATATTGATAAACTTGAATATTCCGAGATCCTGCAACCTTTTATAAGTTCTTTCCAGATCATCCTGCCTGAAAAGAGAACCCGGACGGATAAAAACATGTTGCGTAAACTGAATAGGTTTTACCGGTTGAATAAGGGATGAGGAAGTAAAATAATAACCTCCTAAAAAAGTTGTATCACTGGGCGGAATTTGTTTTGCTGCAATAGGATCATGATCTGTCTGTATATATACTTCCGCAATATGATATTGTTCATGAAACCAATTGGAGCTGTCAGTTACAGAGGGTGCTGCAATCTGCATATAAATATCCACCTGGTTGGAAGCTAATCCTGAATCCACCTGGTAGTTTATATATAAATTGTTAAAATAATAATATCCCCTGTCTTTGAGATAGGAAGTAATACGTTCACGTTCCGCCTGCAGAATTCCATAATCGTAATTATTTCCGGGGATGATCAGGCTATTCATCGAATCATTTAAAATAACAGGAGCCAGGTTTGCATCCTTAATTTTATATTTCACAGAACGGACCGTATATGGAACTCCTGACTTTATAGTATATATAACATTTGCTTTATGCGATCTGCGATATATGGTAGTATCTTTTACTTCTGCCAGAAAATATCCATGATTCTGCATATATATTTTCAGCTGCTTGGAGGAACGCTCTGTAAGAACAGAATCAACAAGAACCGGTTCTTCACCAATTGTCTTTTTTACCCAGTCTTTAAATTTAGATGAATCTCTTCCCTGGTTGGCGAGATTATAAATGCCCAGATGAAAACGAAATATTCCCAGGATCTTCCTGTTGGGTTTTTGTTTGAGGATAGTATGCATCTCCTCCTTAAACTCCTTATGGTCGGTTTTTATAATACTTTTGTTAAGCAGATATTGATCTTGCCCCAACTTACGCAGACCATTACAGGAAGTGAGAAAAACAAAAATGATGAATGCCGGAATTATTCCTTTTACTGAAAACCGGTTGTTCAACATAGTGGGTAAAAATACTATTATCTGATTTATTTTATGGTTTCAAAAGCACTGCTGAAGCAAACTAAACAACTTCATCTCAAGAAATTCAGAAATGAAAGGAAGTCTTTTATCGTTGAAGGTGATAAGCTCCTCCTTGAACTGCTGAACAGTAATTTTAAGGTGGTTCATTTATTCGTTACAAAGGAATGGCATCAGACTAATATTACCACTAAAGGGAGGTTTGATGTGCATGAAGTTACTGACAATGAACTGGCAGAAATTTCTGCGATGGAAAGCCCGAATTCAGGACTGGCAGTTGTTGAAATACCATTACAGGAAAAAGTGTTGATCACACCAGGAAATAATTACCTCGCACTGGACGGTATACGTGATCCCGGAAATATGGGAACATTGCTTCGTATTGCGGATTGGTTTGGAATAAGTGGAATCTTTTGCAGTGAAGATACAGTGGAGACCTTTAACCCGAAAGTTGTGCAGGCTTCTATGGGAAGCATTTTCCGTGTTCCTGTATTAACTGTGGATTTAATAAAACTGCTGAGTGATATGGACAGTAACTCCGGTATTTATGGTGCCATGCTGAATGGTGAATCACTTTATAGAACTGCAGTAAGTAAAGGCTGGACACTTGTAATCGGTAATGAAAGTTCCGGAATCAGGAAAGATCTTGTACCGTTTATTAAAAACAGGATTACCATTCCGTTTTATGGTCCTGCAGATGAAAGACCTGAATCATTGAATGCTGCTGTTGCTGCTTCCGTAATATGTGCTGAGTTCTGCCGGCAACAGGCATAAAAAAATCCCGCAGGAGCGGGATAAGTTTGAAAATCTGTGAAGGACAAGCTTAATTAAGCTTACTCGGGACCACCATCCGGAACTCCGGAATTTTAACAAAAAACAATTTTTTATCGAACTGACGCTCCATTAGGTAGGTGCCATACATCTTGCCAATTTCTGTATTCAGATTACAACCTGAAACATAACGGTAAGTTTCACCTGGAGCTAAATGCGGTTGTTCACCAACTACACCTTCACCTTCCACCTCTCTTCTTGTATTATCAGAATCTACAATATACCAGTGTCTTCTTTTCAGACGGATGGCATATTCGCTGTCGTTTTGTATTGATATACGATAAGCAAACACGTAATGCGACTGCGCAGGATTACTATGTGTTGGCTGGTAGAAAGTCTCTACGCTTACTTTAATTCCTGCTGTTATTTCTGTAAATGTTCCCATAACGTTTGCTCAATGATGAATCAAAAATAGAAACGAAATTAATTAATACCAACACTATTTGACCAAAAGAATGAATTATGTGGTAAAAGAGTTAAAAAGTCACTTTAAAAAAAAGCGCAATCCAATGACTAAAATTATCAATAGATATTTCTTGAAGAGAGCTTACGGAAGCCAATGATTCTATCATAACGAGAGGCAGGATCACGATAATAAACGAAAATATAATAGTCATTCTCTGTCTCAAAATGATTGCCTTCAATCTTTGTTTCATCAGCCGTTTTTTTACCATCTTCCATCCACACATACTGATAATTATAATAGCCTTGCTTAACCAGTAATGTTGTAGTGTAAGCCTGCTCATCATAATTATATGTCATGCGTGCAGCCGGCAACATTGTCCAGTTGGTTAATCCACCAAAAACATAGAAAGTTCCATTGGCAGGAGGCTCAGGATAGGAGAGATGAAAAAATACATTCGCATAATCAGATTCTGTCTGATCATTCCTTCCATCATAAATTTTTATAAGATACTTTCCATTGATATCATCAATAATAGAATAGCGTTGGAAGGAACGGCTTTCTTCAGGTCGTAATAATGCTTTATATAATTTGGTTACCGGATCAACTGAAATAGATTGTATGTAAGGTGTTGTACTCAATACAGTACGCAGATCAAAATTCCGGAATTCATTTCCACCATTAAACAAATTGCCTTCTTCATAATTATATTCCACTTCCTTCTCTTTCATAAAAAGTGGTTTCAATGTAGTAATACTGTTGTCAAATCTTCCATTCTGCTGAAGTACTACTTTCAGATCATTAAAAGGATTTGCAATAGTGAAAGAAGAATAATTTATTGTGAAATCAATTTCCTGATGTGAATTTCTGTATTCAACAATTGTTGCACGATGGATGGTTGAATTTACAGAAGCTAATGTTTCAATAACCCGAAAGCGCCAGGAGATTACCAGACTGTCAGGATTATCATTATCGAAAACCACCAGAAGATAATTTCCTGATTTGGTAAGTTTCATTTGTTCTGTTGGAAATACAGTGCTGTAATGATAATACACCTGATACGTATTAAACGAAGGTTTCCAGTCAGAAATCTGTTCGAAAAAGAAACCATCTGTGTAATCTGATTCATGAAGTTCAGAAGGCTGCCAGTTGAAATCACATTGTACAAATTTGTAATTGTAATTTGTTGTTTCTTCTGTGAGATCATCAAACTGCAATAACAAACGCTGTTCACTGTTTAAAACAATGATTGCATCCGACATTGGTTCATTGTTTCTTTCCAGCAAAACTGTATGAATGCTTGATTTATATATATGATTTTCATAACGCAGAAAACCGGGATTGTAATAATCCGTTGTATCCTGTGCATTCAGAATGTTTATTGCTGATAAAAATAATATAAGGGAGAATAAAAACCGCATTCCTTTTAAGTCATTTCAATAAGTTCAGCATAACGCATTTCCCATTCTTTTTCTTTCTGTTTGATGTTGATTTCAAAATCGCCAAGTTGTTGCTGCAGCTTTTTCAATTTATTAAAATCTTTATATACATCAGGTAATGCCATCTGGTTTTCGACGTTCTGCTTTTCTTTTTTAAGTTGCGTAACTTCTCCATCCAGCTTTTTCACTGTCTGTTCCAGTTTCTGCTTTTGTTTTTTATGATCTTTATTTTCTGCTGCCTGTTGAACTTTCTCTTCTTTCACTGCTGGAGCTGCTGCAACAGGTTTTGATTTAACGGATGCCTGTTCTATTCTCCATGTTTCATACTCATCATAACTTCCCGGATATTCTTTCAGTTTATGATCTTCAATATACCAGATTTTATTCGCCACCTGTGCAAGGAAATATCTGTCGTGAGATACAACAACAAATGTTCCTTCGTATTCATCCAGTACATCAATCATTGTATTTACTGTACGCATGTCAAGGTGATTGGTGGGCTCATCCAGTAACAGGAAGTTGGCTTTTGCAAGTATTGTTTTAGCCAATGCAACACGTGCTTTTTCTCCTCCTGAAAGAATCTTTATTTTTTTGAAAACATCATCTCCTTTAAATAGAAATGCGCCCAGTAATTTTCTTAAATATCCATCTGTTTCTTCCGGGGCAAAATGTTGTAACTCCTGCAGCATTTCATTTTCAATGTTCAGACTTTCCAACTGGTGCTGTGCATAAAAAGAAGTAATTACATTATGTCCTGGCTGTAATGTTCCTTCAAATTTTTCTGATCCGTTAATCATTCGCAGTAACGTGGATTTACCTCTTCCGTTTGCTCCGATCAATGCAATTTTATCACCACGCAGAATCTGGCATTGTGTATTCTCCAGTATTAACTGATCTCCATATTTTTTTGATTTAACATCAACTGTTGCTATTGTTTTTCCCGGCTGAACGGAGATGGCAAAGTTTACATGTATGGTTGCATTCGAATCTTCCACATCTTCCACACGATCCAGTTTCTCCAGCATTTTGATACGTGATTGCGCCATCTTTGCTTTCGATGCTTTTGCACGGAAACGGTTGATCAGTTTCTCCTGCTCATCAATATATTTCTGCTGGTTCTGAAACTGACTCTTCTGCATGTCACGTCGCAATTGTTTCTCTTCAAGGAAAAAAGAATAATTCCCACTATATATAGTAAGTTTCTGCTGATCAATTTCAACAATTCTATTTACTACTTTATCCAGGAAGTAACGATCGTGAGATACAATTACAATCGTTCCGTCATAATCTGCAAGGTAACTTTCCAGCCATTGTATGGAAGGTAAGTCAAGGTGATTGGTTGGCTCATCCAGCAACAGCAATGATGGTTTTTTCAGAAGTATTTTTGCAAGCATTACACGCATACGCCATCCTCCCGAAAATTCTTTCAGCGGACGATGCAGATCTTCTGTTTTGAAACCCAGACCTTCCAGTACCTGCTCTGCTTTGTATTTAATATTATATCCATCCAGCACATCAAATTCATGCTGCAGATCGTGGAGGTCGTGCAATAATTTTTCACCATGTTCATGCTCCAGCCTTATAAGTATTGCTTCAATTTTATCATTCAATTCATTCTGTCTTTCAAATGCTTCCATAGCAACATGAAGTATAGAATTTTCTGACTGGTAGCTCAACAGATCCTGGTTGAGAAATCCTAATGTAAGATCTCTTCTGCGTGTAATCTCTCCGCCACTGATGCTGTACTCTCCTGTGATAATGCGCAGTAAAGTAGATTTTCCTGTTCCATTGGCACCAATCAAACCGATTTTTTCACCTGGTTTAATATGCCATGAAGTTTCTTTATACAGAGCTCTTGAGCCGAATTCGAATGTGATGTTATTTAGTACTAACAATTTTATATGGTATTATAATGTTTATATATATATTATTTTTAAAATGGAATGAATTGTCCTCCGCCAAAATCTTCCAACTTAATATCTGATGGATTTCCTCCGTAATAAAGATCACCGGAATATTCAATTTTTGCATATAGTTTTTTCTTCGCAAACAGATATTCCTTATTCATACTCCTGTTGGATGCATAGATGTCATCAGCAATCAGATTTCGTGCATCATAAATTCCCTGTCCCTGGTTCCACATATAACAAACTCCTGTTTTTCCTGATGCATATAATGAAGCAGGGCCGGTTTGTAATGCCATATAAGATGTTGATGCATCCAGTTTAATATAATAATCTCCTGTGCTGCTCCAGCTCTGAAAACTAAAACGATCTGCTTTCATCGTATCAACGAAATAAATATTTCCGCTGCTTTCAAATACTTCCAGTGTATCTAAAACGGGCAGGTAAATATGAACGTCAAAGGTATTGTTAAAATCGCGCACCCAGTTGCATTTATTTATATTGTCGATCCGCAATATTCCATTCTCGGTTTCTGTAGTTACTTTTTCAATAAGATGTTTACCTGCAGTAACTGTAATCCTGTATTCATTTGCCTGATGAACATACAGGTTTACTTTATTATTAAGCTCTACATAATGAAATGGTGAAGTTGTTCTTTCTTCTGTAATTAATGTACCAGTACTTTTAACACAATCACACATTGCACTTTTCTTGCATCCCTGCTGAAGTAGAGCAGAGAAGACCAGGATCAGTATATATAAATTATGTTTTGCCGGTTTCATTTCAGAATTTATATCCTAATCCATATTCAAAATAATCAGCCTTTGCATAATGTGTTTTCAAATGGAAACAGGCAAACAGATGCTTAGTGATGCTGTAATCAACACCCACTTTTGTGTATAGAATTCCATCTTCATTATAGTTGTCAATTATATATACACCAGTCTGAATCAGCATGGCAATACGTCCTGCAATAAATTCATATCCAACATGTATTCCACTCCGGAAAGCAACATTTTCTTTCAACCCTTCATTATATAAACTGTTTAATTTCCATGGAAGTGTTCTGTCGTAAAATAAATCTGCACCTGTATCAAATCTGCTCTTATGACTGATGATAAACTGGCGTGAAGCAGACAATGATGTAACACCATAAAAATTCAACCCGTAAGCACTTTGTAATCCTTTCATGCCACCACAAATTGCAATTTTTGTAATTGATTTTCTGTTAACAGGATCTACATCGTGATGTTGACAAACTAATTCTTTTCCAAAATACCTGTTGTACCCAAGTTGTAATGCTGGAAGATTAACTCCTAAGTTGGGAGAACGAAAACTTCCATTGCTGAAATGTGTAAATGAAATTCCTGCATCTATCCTGGAATATTTTCCTGTCTTTATATATGCACGATAACTGAAAGAAACTACTGCATTGATATGCGAACCAATAGCTACGTTTTTATAATTCTCCAGTTTGTCATATGGTTTTTCGATATATCCTATTCCAAACCCTGAACTGATAAATGTTTTAATGTGTCGTGTATTATTTAATGGAAAAAGCATTCGTGCAGTAAGTGCATGCCCAGCACCTATCATTTCATGATTGCCCGGATCGAGATATTGATATGCAACACTGTAAGAAGGAAGTAATAAAGGTTGTTCCCAGTCGTGACATCCATTGGTTGGAAAAACCAGTTCCAGTTCCATGCCTTTCAAATGCTTTTGCTGAAGATGACGCATCGTGGGACGATGAGCAATCAGGAATCCATACTGCGCACGAACAGAAAGCATCCTCGTTCCCGGCAAGGTATCAGCATCTCCGGCGAAGGAGTGTAATCCTGCCAGCAAACCAAGAAGTATCAGTAATGTGCGTTTCATTTTAAGGAAGGCAAAAATAGAAAGAACTACCTTTGAGCACCGAATAAGAATTACATTACTATTATCTTTTATAAAACTCTATTGATGAACTCAGTACCCGAAAAATTAAAGGCATTTGAACGGTTATTAACTATTATGGACGATCTCAGAGAGAAATGTCCATGGGATAAAAAGCAGACTATGCATTCGCTGAGGCACCTCACTATTGAGGAAGTTTATGAGCTGGCTGATGCAATTATTGAAGATGATAAAAAGGAAATTAAAAAGGAGCTTGGAGATATTCTGCTTCACATTGTGTTTTATGCACGCATTGCTTCCGAATCCGGTGATTATGATATTGCAGATGTGATCAATTCTTTATGTGAGAAGATCATCCATCGTCACCCGCACATTTATGGTGATCCTGATAACAATGGTAAGTTGGTAACTGTTGCAGATGATGAAGAAGTGAGTCGTAACTGGGAAAAATTAAAATTGAAAGAAGGAACTACTTCTGTTTTGCAGGGAGTTCCTGTTTCATTGCCGGCAATTATTAAAAGTATGCGCATCCAGGAAAAAGCACGGGCTGCCGGTTTCGACTGGGAACGTAAGGAACAGGTTTGGGAAAAAGTGGAAGAGGAAATGCAGGAGTTTAAAAACGAAGTGGAAGCCGGAGAAAAAGAAAAAGCAGAACGTGAATTCGGTGATGTACTATTTGCATTGGTTAATTATGCGCGCTTTCAGAATATAAATCCGGAAGAAGCACTGGAAAGAACCAATAAAAAATTTATAAGAAGATTTCAATATCTCGAACAATCTGTTATCACCAACAATCAAAAACTTTCTGAAATGACATTGGATGAAATGGATGTGTATTGGAATGAAGCAAAGGCAAAAGGACTTTGAAGGGAATTATAAATTCAAAATTATAAATTCAAAATTACTCTGCACTGTCATCTCGAGCGAAGTCGAGAAAAGAGTATTGTCATCCTGAGTGCAGTCGAAAAAAGAAAAATGTCATCCTGAGCGAAGTCGAA
>JBDTVD010000041.1:0-16587 GCA_040007375.1 Bacteroidota bacterium
GTCAATGATGCTTCCTGACTCAGCAATAACATGATAACCAAGGTAGCCTTCCAAATAAGAAAACTTGATCACATCAAAATTCATTTGAGCATTATCCAGCTTTATTTTCTGACCATCCGGAAGGATTGCATCATAATGGAAGGTAAGAGAGTTGGTTTCGCTTTGCAATGTCCAGCCATCTATCGAAATTTGTTCAGTTTGAAGTTTTAGAGGGACAGAATTATTATACTTTAATGTAAAATCACAGGTTTGTTTTGATATTGAACTATTAAAAAAAATTCTGTTAGCAATATAAACATGCTTTACTGAATAGGCAATTTCCACTTCATCACCTGGTTTTATATCAGGAATTGAGAAGTGCACTGCGAATGCTTTTTTATCGGGCCATGCAGCAGAAGTATTTTGAAAATATAAAGCACCTTTCGCATATTGATTCAGATAAAATGCTTCTACTTCTGAACTGTCCTTTACCGAAAGATCTGTTGTTGTACCATCACTATTAATTTTTCTGGCCGAAAAATAATTCATCAAATCAAAATCACCTTTAGGTTGATGTCCATGATCTACCGGATCCGTTGGCTGTATATAGTAATCGCTGAAGGGATCAAAAGATTCCGGTAAACATAGTTTGCTGAATTGATCAACTCCCTTTTGAGTCAGGTATTTGATCCGCATTTTTTTAGTAAGAAGATAATCGAAATTATACCTGTCGTAAAACTTATTATGGATAAGCTCCAATTCTGTTTTTTCATAAAGTATTACTGCATCATCCTTCGAAAATTCCGGAAGCAGTTCAATAGGTGAAATGGTGCCATCCGGCCACTTATATTTATTATTGCGATATCCTTTGTCCTGGGCTTGTGATGTGGTAAAAAGTACAACAAGCACTAAAGTTAGTAGGGTTCTTACCATAGGGCTGTTCCGTTATTGTTGGAACGCCGAAAATAGAGAAATAGAAATTATAAATTAGAAATTATAAATTAGAAATTGAAGGGTTCAAAATCAAATCAAACTCCCATGCGTTTTATTTCTTGCGCAATTTGCGGTTAAATATTGAAGATCACTTCACCGGAAGTCCTTCTTCCTTCCAGGCAACAATACCGCCATCAAGTTCAACTACTTTTTTGAATTTCATCTCTTCCATCATTACAACACTCTTATGACTCCTGTTTCCTGAACGGCAATATATATACACCGTTTTGTTTTTGTCAAGCTTATCAAGCTGCTGTTTATAATCATCACTGTGAAAATTGATATTAACATTCCCATCCAGTGCACCTTCACTCACTTCTTCAGGAGTACGGCAATCAAGCAGTATAAAATCTTTATCCTGCTGCATTGCTGTGTTAAACTCTTTTGGCTTCATCGATAAAGATGATGACTTATTTTCCTTTTGTGCAGTGCAGGAAAACATCAAAAGAAGAATGCCGGTTGTTAAAAATATATTTTTCATTTGAATAATAGTTTAAATTTAAAAACTCACTTCCTGTGAAGCAGAAGGAACTCCGGTTTTACCAATTGCAGTATAACCACCTTCCACTTCCATAAAATTATTCCAGCCTCTTGATTTCAGTATTGATGCAGCAATCATACTTCTGTAACCTCCTGCACAATGAATCACAAATGGCTTGTCTTTTGGAAATTCAGCCAGATGTTCATTCATAAAATCAAGAGGAATATTTATTGCATTTTTTACATGCTGAGTAAGATATTCACCTGGTTTACGTACATCAATTACATAAGGTGCCTGGCTTATATATATAGATTCAAACGTTGCAGGAGATATTCTTTCTACTTTATCTGTTTCTTTGCCGGCAGCTTTCCATGCATCAATTCCACCTTCTAAATATCCGATAACATGATCATATCCTACTCTTGCCAAACGCATTATTGTCTCTTCTTCTTTTCCAGCATCTGTAATTAATAACAACTCCTGTTTCACATCAGGAATTAATGCTCCAACCCAGGGCGCAAATTGTCCATTCAATCCAATGTTAATAGAGTTCGGAACAAAATCCTGACAAAAATCTGCAGCAAGACGTGTATCTAACATTAATGCACCTGTTTCATTGGATGCAGTTTCAAAATCAGCAGGTGATAATGATTGCAATCCTCTTTTCATTACTTCATCAATAGAATCAACACCTTGTTTATTTAATGCTACATTCATTGGAAAATATGCAGGAGGTGGAGCAAGGCCATCTGTAACTTCTTTTACAAAATCATCAACACTCATATCAGCACGCAATGCATAATTAAATTTCTTCTGATCACCGATTGTTGAAACAGTTTCTTTACTCATATTTTTTCCGCATGCACTTCCTGCACCATGAGCAGGATAAACAATTACATCATCAGGCAATGTCATTATTTTATTTCGCAGTGATTCAAATAATGTTGCAGCAAGTTCTTCCTGTGTTAAGTGTGCAGCTTTCTGTGCAAGATCAGGACGACCAACATCACCGATAAATAAAGTATCACCGGTAAATACTGCATACGGTTTTTTATTTTCATCTTTTAAAAGATAGCAGGTACTTTCCATGGTATGTCCTGGAGTGTGCAAAACCTGAAGTGTAACATCACCTAAAGTCAGTACTTCATTATCCGTTGCAATGTGTGCATCAAAAGAAGTTGCGGCAGTTGGTCCGAAAATAATTTTTGCTCCTGTTGCTTTTGCAAGGTCCACATGACCGGAAACAAAATCAGCATGAAAATGTGTTTCCAGAACATACTTGATTTTTACACCATCACGTTTTGCACGCTCCACATATGGAGTGATCTCACGCAACGGATCAATTACTGCCGCTTCACCATTGCTCACTATATAATATGCTCCCTGCGCCAGGCAACCCGTATATATCTGCTCTACTTTCATATGTTTCTGTTTGATTGCAAAGATACCGATATTAGTTGTGAGTCGGGAGTCGGGAGTTCGGAGTGATTAGTTCGGAGTTCGGAGTAATTAGTTCGGAGTGATTAGTTCGGAGTTCGGAGCAAAAAGTAATTAGTAGCTAGTAGCTAGTAGTTAGTAGTTAGTAGTGAGTAGTGAGTATAAAATTTATTGATTCTTAATTTCTCATTACACAGCACCCTGCACTCAGTACTCAGCACTCAGCACTTAATCTCTTTTCAACTAGATTTGCCAGATTCACATTCCGCCTTATTATGTTGCCGCTATCCCGAAAATCGCAGATTTCAAGAATTGCATTCTGGGGATTGCTGTTTCTTGTTGTGGCTCTTTCATTAAGTGCTGGAGTTTCGCTTGCTATGGGATTAATAATCGGGATTTTCTTTTATAACCCCTATCCTGCCCCATCTAAAAAAGTTACTAAATACCTGTTACAGATTTCCATCGTAGGTTTAGGTTTCGGAATGAATATTAACCAGGTGATGCAGGCCGGAAAAGATGGTTTTACATTTACTCTGATTACGATTGGCTTTGCACTTGGATTGGGATTTCTTCTGGGAAGATTATTGAAAGTTCAGCACATTATTGCTTACCTGATTTCCTGCGGAACTGCAATTTGCGGTGGAAGTGCAATTGGTGCAATCAGTCAGGTTTTAAAGGCCGATGAAAAAGAAATATCAGTATCCATAGGAATTATTTTTATGCTGAATGCTGTTGCACTGTTTATATTTCCACCAATAGGACATTGGGCCGGTTTGACTGAACAGCAGTTTGGAATCTGGTCTGCCATTGCCATTCATGATACCAGTTCCGTTGTTGGTGCAGCATCTAAATATGGAAACAATGCATTAATGATTGCAACAACAATAAAACTTGCAAGAGCATTGTGGATTGTTCCGCTAGTTGTGCTTACTTCTTTTCTTTTTAAGATAAAAGGAAATGTATATTCATTGCCCTGGTTTATTGTTTTTTTTGTGATTGCATCAATTGTTGCAACAAAATTTGCAATTCCTGTATATATAAAAGATGGTATTGTTCATCTTGCAAAAACAGGATTCAGTATCACACTGTTTTTAATTGGCTGCGGAATTTCTGTGGATGCAATAAAAAAAGTGGGTGTTCGTCCGCTTGTAATGGGTGTTGTATTATGGGTGGTAATACTTACTGCTACTTTGTTTATTGTGAAAAAGTATTGAAATTCTTTTTCCGGCATCCTGTAAGCAATGAGTTAGTACAGCATGAAGCGATCCGTGTATTAGTTATACCAGAGATACGTTTTCGCTTTTGATAAAGGTGTATATTTTTCCACTTTAAAGCTAAATATAAAGTTCTGCTGAACGCCGTTTATTATGAGTGGCATGTATATATTAAAAATACTGTTTATATATTGGGCATTAATAGCTACCAGTTCATGCTTATTATCAGCATCAGGTATTAAAGGACTTTCATCCCAATGAGGAGACACGGTGAAATTACCTTCGTAAGTCCCACTATTCCAGTTCATTTTACTTACCAGGTGAAGTATATTACTGTGAACACTATCCGCAGCCACTACAGAACTTTGAAATGCACGTGCACCGTTGTAATAATTACCTACCAGTGGAAATGTACGTTCCCTGGTGTTCCCTCTTGTTACTTGAAAAACACTGTCCCAGACAATCGTAATATCTTCCTTACTGAGGTTTTTTAGAGAAAACTGGTAGTTATGTTTTGATACATACCAATTAATAGAAAATGATGCTTCTGCATAAGTGTATACCACTTTTTTATGTTTATTAACAAATGATTTAATTTCTTCCTTTGACAGCGAATCATTTTTATAAACTTCTATTAACCTGAAATCATAGAATCCTCTTCGCTGTGAATAAGCAGTGAAATTGATACCATAGACAATTAGTAAAGTGAGGAGATATTTCATAGGTGGTTGAAGATTGAAATAATTATACTGCAAATACACTATCTGTTGGAATCGTAATTAAGTATTGTTTTAGTTGAACAATGAATGAATCTGCCCACTTTAAAATTAAATATATAACAAGTAAATTGCCCATTTACAAGAACAGGTAATTTCAACTTGTATATATTATTTACAGTTCTCGAAGCAATTGCTTTTCGTTCCTGACGCGATTCCGCCTCCATCACAATAGGCCACTCTTCCCAATGAGGGGTTTCTGAATACTTGTAACTATGCACATCAGAAAATCTTACATTACTTGTCAATCTCAGAGTATTTTTATGAGTTTTTAAAACAGGAACTGTAACAGCAGTGTGGGATTTGTCCTTATCAATAAACGGACTTTCATCAGGAAAAAGTTTTTCTACTTCTCCTTTCTGTGTAATCTGAACAACACTATCCCAAACAATTTTTATTTCGTGACGGGATTTATTCTTAAGTGTCAGATCATAATTATGCTTGGATACATACCATTCAACAGATAAAGAATCTCCCTGGTACACATATTTATGACCATGATGTGGCCCTTTAATTATAGAAATTTTCCCAGGAGCTGGTGCATCATTTTTGTAAACTTCAACAAGATGGAAGTCGTAATAACCTTTTTGGGAACATGACGAACAGAAGCTAATTGCAACAAATAGAAAGATTAAATATTTCATAGTGGCTGATCGTGTACTGTGCTAATATAGGAAATCACAATCAACCGACACTTTTTATTCTTTCCAATTCTGCATTCTAATTCTGCATTCTGCATTGAACTACATCTTCATTAGTTTAAAGGCATGCATCCAGTTATTATTAATAAATCCCGGAATACACCACAATGCACAAAGTGATTCAATCGGTCCTGCTGCTTCTGCTGTTCCCATATCACATGTTTCCCAACCAAACTGCTCAAGTATTGCAGTAACTTCTTTTCTTGCATCAGCATTATTTCCACAGATAAACATAGTTGGTTTGCCATCGGGAAATTTCGGATCAACCATAAATGTATTTCCAACGCTGTTAAATGATTTCACAAAGTTTGCAGATGGGAATTTTTTTTGGAGAATTTCCATCAGTGATTCATTCATGGAAGTAAAATATTGTAGTACTCCGTTTTTTGGTGGGGCAGTTTCAGAGATAGGGTTTGTGGTATCAATAATTGTTTTACCATTGATGTTGTTCTGAATAAGATTCAACACTTTTTCTGCAGCAGATCCTTTCACTGCAAGAACAATCAGATCACCAAATGCTGCTGCTTCTTCCATCGAACCTACTATGCCTTTTGCCTCTTTGGATTTCCAGTCGTTCAATTTAGAAACATCACTGGTACCAATCATTACTTCATAGCCATATTTTATAAATCCGGAGGCAAGTACTTTTCCAACCATACCAGAACCTATTATTCCGATTTTTTTCATTGATTTAAAATTTAAAAGTGAAATGCAAAAGTAATTCAATTTGAAATTCGGGCTTCGAAAAAGATTTCACGCAGAGACCGCAGAGGAGCGGAGGACGCAGAGAAAAAAAATTCACACAGAGGTTGCTGAGACGCAGAGGAACGCAGAGAAAAAAAATTCACGCAGAGTGCTCAGAGGCACAGAGTACACAGAGAAAAATAATTTATAATTTGTAATTTGTAATTTATAATTCCCTTAAGCAGCGTGTTTTTTCAAGGAAAGATAATCGAGATAATAAATTATTTTGATGGACAATTTATTTGCTTTTGGAGCGTCATACGTTTTATCAACGTTGTTGAAGTAATCATGATGACTGAGCTGATCGAATTGTGAGATATCATTTTTCCAGGCAGCAGTGATGAAACTTCCGGGTGCAAATTCCCAGTTAAAAATCATATCAATATTAAACTGATTATAACTGATATCACCATTTCCATCATAATCAGTAAGTGTAAGTGTTCCATTACTGTTCAATGTATAATAATCAAAATATTCCGCTTTACTCCAGTAATGTCTACCACGGAAACTTACATTCATACGTGAAGTAAATGCATACTTCATAAATAATTCGTTGCTCACAGTAGTAACATCTCTCCTTCCGAAAATTACCGATTCAGGAGTACCGTTATCAGCCACCCATCCGAAATTACTTTCATCCCTTGATACATTTGTACCATAAGCAAACAGTAAACGATCTGTAGCTTTATAATTTATTTCAAATGAAACACCTTTATAAGGATCACTTGGAACAGGTGACTCACCATATTCTATACTTGCATTTACATAAACTTTTTTTCTGCTGTCAGTGTTTACATAAATTCCGGCGAATTGATATCCTACACGATAATACTTCGCACCTTCCACACGTGGTTCATAAAAATCATAATACCAACCAGGTTTCCCATTCATATATATACCTGCATACCACAAATTACGGAACTGCACATTAGCTCCTGCATTGATATCTATGTCCTGGTAAGTAAAAGGCTCGAGGCGTGAAGTATAATTTCCGGAGAGATAACTGTTCCAGTTCAGGAAAGGACCTTTTTTAGTTTTATTAATACTGTATGTAACTCCTGCAAAATTACTCATCTCATTACGTGCACGCTGGTAACCAAGATCACCCTGGTTATAATTATTGCTTATTGCACTGTTAAATACATCAAACTTAAATTTACCACTCACTTTCTGCACAATGAAATTGTAATAATATCCGGTCATAGGATCATCCACAAAATTTTTATTATGACGATAACTGTAATTGGCAAATCCGGATAATGCATAAGTGTTTTTATGAAAACGTAAATCATAATTCACAGATGAAACATTGCCATCCGTGTTTTCTCCTTCACGAATAGTGCTTGCATTTAAGAAGGTAACTTTAGAATTATTTTTAAGAGACTGATCAATAACTATCACATTATAATTAGTAAGCGGTGATGTTTCAATATCACGCTCTTCACCACTTTCCTTTTGTTTTACTCTTGCAAATACAGGAGCAGTAATAGCATTAAAGAAACCAATCCCTGTTCCACCATTTGTACGACCTGTTATTTTGGTTGCATTAAATAATTGTGTTTCTGCAGGATTATCAATGATCTCTTCATCATCATTCATCTGCGAATACACACTGTAATATCCACGTGGCAATCCTCCTATTCTTCTTGAATAAAATAATTCTCCATCACGAAACTGTGGATCACCCGGATGAAAAAGTTCTGTGCCTTCAGTAAAAAACGGACGCTTCTCATCATACTGTGTTTCGAATGCAGAAAGATTTAAAACTTCTTTATCAGATTGAATCTGTCCGAAATCAGGAATTAAAGTCATGTCAAGTGTAAAGCTTTCATTAATTCCATATTTCAAATCAAGTCCGCCATTTATTGATTTGCTGTTACTGTATCCTTCATCAGTTGGATTCTGTTGCCATGTTGATGACAGATAAGGAGAAAAAGATAATCGTAACGGAGGATGAATAGAACTCACTCCTTCCAGATCGCCCCACTGACCTACTGCACCTCTTATATCAGGATCAATCGGACTCCATGTATTGAGTTCACCCATACGTGCAATGATTCTTCCAAACTGAACACCCCAGTTCTGCACATCCCTGTCAGGAAAACGCAATGCTGAATAAGGTATACGTACTTCTGCAATCCATCCATCATTTGTTAAACTCACTGCACTTTCCCACACTGCATCCCAACTATAATCAAGGTTAGAGGGAGAAAATTTACCGTCGCCCTGCACATTTTTTATACTCACTTCAAACCGATAGGCATTCAGATCATCATTGTAAGTATCGAAACCAAAGAAAAATGTTTCTACATCTTTAAGATTATCTCTTTCTGTTAATGGAGTGAGCATTTTCCGGGGAACAGAATCATATAAATGCGCCAATATATATACAGCATTATTATCGAATGCCATTTTTACTTCTGTTGGCAACGAAGCTGCATTACCATATTGCGGAGTATTGGTAATAAAATCCGAAGCTATTAAAGCATCTTTCCAGCAGTCATCATCAACACGTCCATCAATACGCGGAGCGGAAGTTATCCTTTGCGCATGATATTTTTTAGTGATGGATGGAGACGCATGGACTGTAACAAATAAAAATGCAAGGAGAATGGTAAAGGTGGTTTTTTTCATTTAAAGTGTGTTGTTCAAATTAACATCAATAAAATAGCTGAAGGAGTTAAGTTGAGGTTAATACGTATTATAATACATTCTAATAATTGAAGGCTCCGACAAATAATCTGACGGAGCCTTCTACACTAAAAAAACCAACAACAATCTATGCTTTGAGATATCATCATTTGTGTATATAAACTTATCAATCATTATATATAATAAGCAGGATGATGAATTCCTGTTTAAGATACATCTTACCAGATCTTAGCTCTTATGGCATCATCACGGTACATTTTATCACCTTGCTTAACATTGAAGGCTTCATAAAATTCCGTCATGTTTGATGGAGCACCAACAGCTCTGAAATTTCCTGGTGAATGCACATTTGTCAATACCATCTTGCGCAGATATTCATCTTTGTAATTACCTTTCCATACCTGGCCGAATGCAAGGAAGAAACGTTGTTCAGCACTGAAACCTGCCAATACTTCTTTCGTTTTCCCTTTCATTGATAACTGATATGCATTGTATGCAACATTCAATCCTCCAAGATCAGCAATGTTTTCACCTAAAGTAAGTTCACCATTTACAAAAACATTCGGCAGTGCTTCATACTTTGTAAACTGCTCAACAAGTAATTTTGTTTTTGCATTGAATTTTGTTCTGTCTTCTTCCGTCCACCAGTTATTCAGGTTTCCTGTTCCGTCATATTTTGATCCCTGATCATCGAAGCCATGTGTAATTTCATGTCCGATAACAGCTCCTATTGCACCGTAATTCACAGCATCATCAGCCTCAGGATAGAAAAACGGAGGTTGCATAATTGCTGCAGGGAAAACGATTTCATTTAATGTAGGATCGTAATATGCATTCACTGTATGTGGTAACAGATTCCATTCAGATTTATCAACAGGTTTACCAAGTTTTGATACCATATACTTAAATCCGAAACGTGAACAGGCAAGGAAATTTTCGAAATAACTTTCTGTTGTAATCTTCAGCGTTGAATAATCTTTCCACTTATCAGGATAACCCAACTTTGTATTGAATCGACTTAACTTTTCCTGTGCTTTCTTTTTTGTTTCAGCACTCATCCAGTCAAGATTTTCAATGCGCTGACGATATACTGAAAGAATATTACTAACCATACTCTTTACACGTTCTTTCGATTTAGGTGAAAAATATTTTTCTACATAAACCTGACCTACAATTTCACCAAGACTATTATCAGATACATCTACCACATCTTTCCAGCGAGGTTTCATTTCTGTTTGTCCGTTTAATACAGTATTATAAAAATGAAAATCCTCCTTAACAAACTTACTGCTGAGAAAAGATGCTGATGATGTTATTACTTTCCATTGCAGGTATGCTTTCCATTCTTCCAGCGTATTATCAGTAATCATTTTATTCAGTCTCTCAAAAAAAGCAGGCTGACCCATAATCAGGTTATCCACTTTCCCTGCTTCTATCTCAGTAAAAAATTCTGTCCAGTTTATTGCAGGTGCCGCTGACTGCAGTTGTTGTATCGTCCACTTATTATAATTCTTCTCCTGATCGCGCAACTCCACACGTGACTTACTTACTTCTGCCATTGCAGTTTCAATTTTCAAAATAGATTTTGCTTTTATCTCCCCTTCCTTATCACCCTTAAGACTGAACATAGCAGCAATATGCTTTATATATTCTTCTTTAATTTTTTTTGACTGATCATCATCTTTCAGATAATAATCGCGATCAGGAAGCTGAAAACCACCCTGACGCAGGTAACATACATTCTGATCACTCTTCTTCAGATCACGATGTACATAAAACACAAATGTATTTCCGATACCGTTTTTATATAATTCTGCAATAGTATGAGTGAGATCAGATTTTGATTTCATCTGGTTCACCATATCAAAAAGTGGTTGCGCAGGTTTAAAACCCTGTTGCTCTATAGCAAGCGTATCCAATGCTGTATTGTAAAAATCACGCAGTTTCTGGCGGGCAGTTCCATTTGCAGCCTGCTTGTCCTTTGCAACCTCCTCAAAAATTAACTTGATTTTGTTCTGGTTCTCCTGCTGAAGTTCATCAAAACTTCCCCAGTGTGCTTCATCTGCCGGCACAGGATTATTTTTAACCCAGTTACCATTTGCATACATGTAAAAGTCGTTGGCAGGAATCACTTTTACGTCCATTGATTTAATGTCTACCCCTAAATGCATGGTATCTGTTGGTGCTGAGCTGTTAAATGCAGATAACAGGATAAATGCAGAGGCAGTTGCTGTTAATTTTCCGATCATTTGTGGTTGTTTTTTTTTGCGAAGATGACAAATAAACAGCTGTAATTTCAACACGACAAACAAATTAGACTTAAGTTGCGCCATGCAGGACTAATATCAAAAGCCAGGTAATGTTTACCATTAGTCGGCCTCTCGTTACCATTGGTCGGAACGATACATCAAATTGCCGATAAGCAACTAAACGAGGAAAATAATTACTCTATATTTGACCATAGTCCATATAACAACTGATGATTGAAAAAATATTAACGCGGTTTAACGAACAGGTGCCGGACAAGAGAATGAAAAGTTTCATTTTACATTCGCTGTTCTGGAGTGTATGGTTGTTCAGGAGTTTTTACGATGTATTCGGTCCATGGGGTTTTCAGGGTGCATTATTATATATCGGTGTAGTACTTATAACACAGATGCCACTCGTTTATTTCCATTTATATTTCCTTGTTCCGAAACTATTAAACAAAAGATACTTCATCATTTACCTGCTATCTGCTGCTACTTGTGTAACACTTTATTCCTACACTAACTATTACCTGCTTTCGCGACTACCTGCAACATGGATACCTGAAATAATGAAACTGTTTATTGAAAAAATTAAACCTAACTATGATATACTGGAAGGAGTTATAGTAATTATATTAACCTATTCATTAAAATACACATTGATTGCATTTATTACCAAGAATGAATTACTGTTGCTTCAGAAAGAAAAACTACAGTTGGAATTAAATGCATTGAAATCGCAGGTGAATCCTCACTTTCTTTTTAACACATTAAATAATTTATATTCACTTACACTGAAGAATTCAGAAAAATCATCTGAAGTAGTTTTAAAACTTTCAGATATCATGCGATACGTTTTGTACCAGAGTGATGAATTTAAAGTTCCGTTACAGAAAGAGCTGGAATTTATTCAGAATTATGTAGCATTACAAAAGATACGTTACACTGAAAATTACATCATCAGCTTTACAGTGAACGGTGCCGTAAACGGGCAGACAGTTGCACCTTTATTACTGATTGATTTTATTGAAAATGCATTCAAGCATGGACTTGACAGAAGATTTAACGATGGTGAGGTGAAAATAGAAATCAACATTTTCAAAACAGGATTTGATTTTAATGTAACGAACAGCAAAGGCCATGGTGAAGATGGTTATATTAATAAAACAAATGGAATCGGTTTGAATAATATTAAGCGGAGATTAGAATTAATGTATCCCGGAAATTACCAACTTGATATTACAGATGACAATGACAATTTTGAAGTAAACCTTAAATTACAACTACAGTGAGAAAACTAAATTGTATCATCGTTGATGATGAACCACTAGCCCAGGAAGTAATAGAAAGACATCTTTCTTCCATGAACGATCTGATTCTTGTTAAAAAATGCAGCAATGCACTGGAGGCATTTGAAATACTGCATACAGAATCCATTGATCTGATGTTTCTCGATATTTCTATGCCTGTAATATCAGGGATTGATTTTTTAAGATCACTTCGAAAAGCTCCTGCTGTTATCATCACATCTGCATATCCGGAGTTTGCTGTTCAGGGTTATGAACTGGATGTAATGGATTACCTGGTAAAGCCTGTTTCCATGGAGCGTTTTATGAAAGCAGTGAATAAAGTTATTGAACGGATCAATCTGGGAGCATCACCAGGCGAAAAACCAGCACGCGTGGATTATATGTTTGTAAAGAGTGATCAGAAATTAATAAAAATAAAATTTTCTGATATTGAATATATAGAAGGCATGAAAGATTATGTAAAAATATTTACACATGAACGCATGATTGTTACTTTACATACCATGAAATTTTTTGAAGCCAACTTACCTGTTGGATTTCTGCGTATTCATAAATCATACATTATAAATCTGGATGGTATAAAATCAATTTCCGGTAACGAAGTAGAAATCCGCAATCAGAAATTACCAATAGGAAGCAGTTACAAAGAGAACCTGATGAAAGTAGTACAGTAACTTAATCTCTTTTCTTACGGGAAAAGAATTAAGCACGACATATCATTTAATACGTCAGGTGTATTTAAGATTTATTTTTAAAGAGACTTCCACCAAGAATTAATGCTCCAAGGAACAGAAGAATAAATATAAAGAATAGAACTTTTGCAATCGAAGCAGCTCCTGCAGCGATGCCTGTAAATCCAAAGATTGCAGCAACTATTGCAATCACAAGGAATGTAGCTGACCATTTTAGCATAACATTATTTTTTTAAGTTTTATTAGGAACTTAAATTGCCATGCCATCAATTAAATAATATGATAATGGTGAATTTTTACCTCAAAACAATTAACGAAAACCAATAGGTCCACGTGTAACAACAGTTTGCTGATATTCTCTTTCTTCGAGATGAAAAATATCAGCAAGCACCATTTCCTTATCAGGTATAAATTCATAACCAAGACTACTGCTTAATGCACGTGTTTTTTCAAGACTGAGTTCTTTGAAATAATATTTTGAAATCAGTCTTCCTTTACGCATCAATGCAGGATCTACATTTGAAATCTCACTATTAAAAGTACACACAACCTGTATATGAAAAAAATCGGAAAGCATACCATCAGTAAGATTCAGAATATTGGCAATAACATTATCCTCATCCGTACTTCTTTTCTTCAGAAAATAATCTGCATCTTCAATAATAAGTAAAGAATTTCTGTAGCCGTTAAGTAATGTTAAAAATTCCGGAGTACCAATACTTTTAGTGAGGCTGGCTGGAACAAATAATTTTTGCTTTGAAATATGTGCAATCAGATAACGGATGTAAGATGTCTTTCCTGTTCCCGGCTTACCATAAAAAATTACCAACCCTTTATCATTATCCTTATTCAGGCGGTGCAGCAGCATCTCATTCAAAGGCATTAAATCATCATTATAATTCAACTGCAGATTATATAAAGGAGTGTGCATGGTCATGGCACAGAAGTCAAGACGGTTATCAGTATTCTGCATCAGCAATCGTACTTCATGACGTTCTGATTCATTAACCATATAACAATCTTTAATGATATCCAGAACATTGTTAAGCAAAGGGGCCTTCACAGCATCAGAAAAATATAACTGTGCATCATTGGTATTTCCGAATTCCCACGGCGGAAAACAAAGCATCAGTTCATCTGCCAGTATATAAGCACTCACTCCGGGAAGGGGTTTGTTATTATCATTGGAATGAATGTGTGTTTCAAAAATTGCTGATTCACTGATGTTGAATTTTTCAGATAACAACTGCAACAGCTTCGGCTTATTTACATCCTTGCACCAGTGACGGTGAGGAAACTTATTGTATAATTTGTAATAATATATATAAGGATTAAAGTATTGCTGCTTGTCAAACATCATCGACAGATCAGCTTTATGCTGTAAATCTCTGAATCCTTCTGATGCAATTGTTTTCTTTTTCATAAACGCAATGAAAGTACAAATTCTTCATCATTTTCAGCTGCACCATCTGAAAACTTTACTTAAATTGTGGATTATTTTTCACATCCATTTAACTATTTATCTTAGCCCATATTAGAAAAAAACATACCACCTGTTATCTATACAATAACCATAAAAATAAATAACAATAGTTTATATTTGCATTAAACAAACACCACCATTATGTATAAGAATATTTTTCTGGCCGAAGATGATCCTGATGATCAGTTCTTATTTACTGATGCATTAAAGCAGATTGATTCTTCTATAGAGTGCCAGATTGCTGCGAACGGAAAAGAAACTATTTCACTATTGAAAAAACTGGAGTCATTACCGGATATAATTTTTCTGGATTTAAATATGCCGTTGATGAATGGCTTTGAATGTCTCAGCAAAATAAAAAATGATGAGAACCTTCGTGAAATACCAATTGTAATTTTCACTACTTCATCAAACCCTGAAGACATACAGGCAACACATCAGTTGGGAGCCAATGTTTACTTTTCCAAACCTGCAGGTTTTATTGAACTGAAAGATAAGATTGAAAAAATCTTAAACCTCGTGTATGAATCTACTACTGTTCCTGCTCAGGCAATGATTGCTCAGTATTATGTTTGATAGTTTGGAGTGATTCCTCTTCGCTTGAAAAAAGCTACGAAGGATAAAATAGTTCGGAGTTCGGAGTAATTAGTTTTGAGTGAATAGTTCAGTGAATTTTATAATTAGAAAAAATTGCAGGGAATTTAATATACACATAAAAGCACCTTGTACGTATTGTATATTGACACAAGCATTTTTAAAGAATCATTCATTTCCTTGCATACGTCAACCCTTTTCTTCAAACTCCTGATTTTACTAACATCTCACAACTTACATCTCACTTCTCACATCTTACATCTCACTTCTCACTTCTCACTTCTCACAACTCACAACCACATCTCACATCTTACATCTCACATCTCACATCTCACAACTCACATCTCACAACTTATTAACTAGCTTTGGAAATTACTACAACATGCAATGAATCCATTCTGGACGCAACTTATAATACACACCGTAAAACGAAGGCAACATATAAAGCAGGGTGCTGAACCGTCGCGCTATGTAATTGCAAAAGGATTATGGGAGTTCAGAGTAAATGCAATACACTTTATCCGCGATGTATTTTTATTAATATGCGGAGTAAGTGCAGCAGCTTTCGGACTGGAAAGTTTTTTATTGCCAAATAATTTTATTGATGGAGGAGCAACAGGAATCTCATTATTACTCGCTGAATTAACATCTCTTCCCTTATCGTTATTTCTTATAGTGGTTAATATTCCTTTTATTTTTCTCGGATATAAATTAGTTGGAAAAGAATTCGCAATTAAAACCGGATGTGCAATTTCTGCACTTGCAATTTTAGTATCCACCATACACTTTCCGGAAATTACACATGATAAACTTCTTGTTTCAGTATTCGGTGGATTTTTTCTTGGTGCAGGAATAGGATTATCCATCAGAGGAGGTGGAGTGCTTGATGGAACAGAAGTACTTGCCATTGCATTAAGCAGAAAATTCCGCACTACACTAGGCGATATAATAATTATACTCAACGTTATCATCTTTGGATTTGCAGCTTACTTTCTTTCTATTGAAGCAGCATTATATTCCATGATCACTTATTTATCTGCAAGCAAAACACTGGATTTTGTAATTGAAGGAATTGAAGAATATACCGGCATCACCATCATTTCCTCACATCACGAAGAAATCCGCCAGATGATTATTAATAAAATCGGAAGAGGGGTAACCATTTATAAAGGAAAAGGTGGTTATGGGAAACGTGGAGAATCACGGGAACTGGACATTATTTTCACAGTTATAACCAGGCTGGAACTAAGTAGAATGAATACAGAAATTGAAAAAATTGATC
>JBDTVD010000042.1:0-16574 GCA_040007375.1 Bacteroidota bacterium
AGCATCAAAAAAAGCTGCTGTTCTCGCATGAGCAAGAAGTTACGTATTGTAGCTTTTTTATTATATATATCTTCTCAACTTTCATCTGCACAACCTTATGTGGATTTAGTATCCTTACAGGATTTTCATGGAATGCCTGATAATTTTACCGGAGATAAAAGTGTTAATTTAGAATCCGATTGGCTGGGAGCGCAGATTACCTATCCACATGTTTTCAAAGATTCCTCCATCCTCGCCATGAATGCAGGTTTTGAAGAATGGTATTTTCACTCTAATAAGTTTCGATACAGATTGAATACAGTATATCTTCCCGTGACTTACATATTTCGGTCTGGAATAAAAAGCAGGTTAAGTTTTACTGCTATTCCAAGAATGAACGGATTGCCAGGTTCTTTATTTTCAAACAAAAACATGCAGTATGGTGGTGCTGTTATATATAGTTATAAAATTAAAAATCGCCTGAAGCTGAAAGGAGGATTATACTACAATAAAGAATTTTTTGGAAATTATTTTCTTCCCTTAGCTGGATTTGAATGGAAGGCAACTAACCGCTTATATATATTCGGCCTTCTTCCCAATAATTTATTTCTAGATTTCAGGATTGGCAGTTTCATGCATACCGGCTTTGTGTTCAAAGGTATTACAGCATCCTACAGGCTGAACGAAATTTATCCGGCAGATTATTTCAGTATGGAAGAAGGACAGCTGAAATATTTTACTGATTTCTATATCACGAAGAATATTGTACTAAACCTGGAAGTCGGACAAACTGTAAGCAGAAAATACGGCACAGGGTTTTTGAATGAAAGTCCTGTAAATTTAAATGTAAATGAAGGCTATTTTTTTAAAGCAGGAATTTACTATAGAATGTGGATGAAGTAGTATCAAGACGCTAGTATCAAGTATCAAGACTGAAATTTTCTAAGCGTTTGGATTTAGTCAGCAATAAAACCATTTCGAATCTGAAGATTTGAAAATGCATTTTCCCTTCAAAAACACAAGTCATTCAGGAGGAACCTTGTCACATCGCATCAAGTAAGCTTTGTTCAACTCAAGATGTGATTCAAAGGTGCGCAGCCTTACTTTTATTCCTCTGAATTACCAATCGGGAAATACAAAGTTCTTGTGAATATATATGACAAGTTCCCTCCTGGATGACAGATGGGATTAGTATCAAGACATAAGTATCAAGTATCAAAACTGAAACTTTTCTATGGCTGGTAAACCAATATTGTATAAATTACCTTACTTACAATCAGCAATAAAATCAATACTACACTTGATTTTGGAATCTTAATGATCTTTACTGAAAATAAGAAAAATAAAATCACGAGCGAATAGAATATTAAATAGTTTGGAAATAATAGTTCATTGAATTCATCCAATATCGTTTTAAATCCTAAATAATTAATCCAACCTATAAGATATGATAGTACCAGAATAGAAAGAATAATATTTAAAATCAGAATTCCAATTTTGCTATTAATCTTATTCAAAGAAATTGCACTTTACTTGAAGATTTGCACATGTAATACTTTGAAAACAACAATGAGTTAAGTCTTGATACTTGTGTCTTGATACTTGATACTAAAAATCAGCTCACCAGCTGTTGTGCTCCAACAAACTTCAGATCTTTAATATTCAGTTGTAAAGAAGTGCGTCCGTTGAAAGTATTTTCTTCAATATGATACACAACATTAAATGCTTCACCTTCTATCATCGGATGATGATGACCTAACTGAAATCCAATTCCATCAAAAGCACTCTGACGTTTATCCTGTTGCAATGTTAACTTGAGATGATTGTTTCCTACTACCCGTCCTCTTCCATTATCTCTCACCGCATCCGACTGAAACAATGGCGACATATTTCCCGGACCGAATGGTGCAAACTGTTTTAATATTTTAAAAAATCCCGGAGTGATATCCGTAAGATTTAAAATACAATCCACTTCAACTTCACGCGTAAGCATCTCTTCCGTAATACTTCCTGCAACTATAGATTCAAAACGTTCTTTAAATGCTTCAATGTTTTCTTCTTTCATTGTTAAACCTGCAGCATACATATGTCCGCCAAACTGATCCAGTAGATCACTGCAACTTTCCAATGCATTATATACATCAAAATCTTTTATCGAACGTGCAGAGCCGGAAACATGTCCGTTGCTTTTTGTAAGTACAATTGTAGGACGATAATATTTATCTGTCAGTCGTGATGCAACAATTCCAATTACACCTTTATGCCAGTCAGGACTGTAAACAACAGTAGATTTTCTTCCTGGAAAATCAGGATCCTCTTCAACAATCTTTAATGCATGTTCTGTAATCTGCGAATCAAGACCTTTACGTGTAATATTATTTTCATTTATATCATCACCTAAGAAAGAAGCAAGATCTTCATTCTTTGAAATCAGTAATTCAACAGCTTTATTTCCATGCTCCACTCTTCCTGCAGCGTTAATGCGTGGTGCAATTGTAAAAACAATATCACTTATAGTAAGTTCTTTTTTAAAACTGCTTAAATCAAGAATAGCTTTTATACCAGGACGTGGCTGACTGTTTACTTTCTGCAATCCCATATAAGCAAGAATGCGGTTTTCTCCTGTGATAGGAACAATATCAGCAGCAATACTTATTGCAACAAGATCAAGATACTGATCAAGCTGATTAAAAGGCATGGTGTTTTTTTGTGATATTGCCTGTATTAATTTGAAACCAATTCCTGCACCACTTAATTCTTTGAACGGATAAGGACAATCATTTCTTTTCGGATCAAGCACTGCAACGGCAGCAGGCAATTCACTTCCCGGACGGTGATGATCACAGATAATAAAATCTACACCTTTTGAATTGGCGTATGCTACTTTATCAAGAGATTTAATTCCGCAGTCGAGAGCAATAATAAGTGAATAATTATTTTCTTTTGCCCAGTCAATTCCTTGTGTACTGATTCCGTATCCTTCTTTATAACGATCAGGAATGTAGTAAGCAATATCACCATGCAACGTTTTCAGAAAAGAATACACGAGAGCAACGGCAGTAGTTCCATCCACATCATAATCACCGTAAACAAGAATATTTTCTCTTTGTCGAATAGCTTCTTCAATCCGTGCAACAGCTATGTCCATATCCTTCATCAGAAATGGGTCGTGCAGAAAATCGAGGGAAGGCCGGAAAAAGTTTTTGGCTTCGTCGTAAGTAGAAATCCCACGCTGAACCAAAAGATTTATTAAAATAGGATTAATCTTTAGCTCATTGGCCAGCTCTCCGATGGCATCAGGACAACCCTGTTCCTTTAAGACCCATCGTTTTTCCATTTTATTTTGAAGGCTGGTTTATTAAAACTTAACAAATATAAGATGCGACCTCCTTACAATCCTATCCTTTTTTTAAAGTTATTGACAAACCCCTGATCCGCATAAGGTTTTCTGCAACGCTTGTCTGGCCTGGGTTTGCGGCATCTATATATATACACCTGTGTAATACTCGTTTTAAATCGCTTTTGCAGCACACTTAACATTTTATACTTTCACAATCTGATACTTTTGTTTCTATGATACGAAAATTCCTGTTTTTAATGATGGCCTTCCTTGCATGGCAATGTCAACCTTCCGCGCAAAAAAAAGATGTTCCCAAAATCGGATTTCTTGATTTCATTGATGACCCAACAATTGCTCTTGCCAAAAATGGTTTCTTCGATGCTCTGGATAAAAACGGTTTTTCAGAAAAGGCGGGAACTATAACTGTAGAATATGCAAATGCTCATGGTGACATTCCGGTTTTAGGTCAGGCCTGCGATCTGTTGATCTCTAAAAATCCAACACTCATTGCGAGTAACATCACACTTCCAACAATCACAGCAGTTAAAAGGACAACAACAATTCCTGTTTTTATGATGGTAGCACCTCGTCCTGACATTGCCGGCTTAACTGATGCAAAGGGAAAAGCTCCTGCTAACTTATTTGGTGTTTATGAGACACTGGATTATCTTGACACTGCTGTTACACTGATAAAAAAATTACGTCCTTCAACAAAAAAAGTGGGTACTATATATAATCAAAGCGAGCCGCAATCAGTGGATGCATTTAAGAGATTGAAAGAAGGTTGTGAGCGTGAAGGTATGACACTGGAAGTGCTTCCTGTAAACAACAGTTCCGAAACACAACTGGTGATGGAATCATTGCTTTCAAAAAAAATTGATGTGTTTTTTGCTTTACCTGATAATGTAATTTTTGCTTCTTTTGAAATTGTATTGCGTAACTGTGATAAAAATAAGGTTCCCATTTTTACCAGTGAAGCAGGGTTGGTTGCAAGAGGTGCAGTTGTCAGTTTCGGAGCAGATTTTTATCAATGGGGATATCAATCCGGATTACAGGCCGCACAATTTTTAAAGACAGGAAAAACGGATGGGCTTACTCCGGAAATTGTTTCAGTAAGAAGTCGTGTTTACAATCCGGAGCATGCAAAGATGTACAGCATTATTCCTGGTAGTACCTTTCAACCATATATAAAACCGTGAGCATTGACTTTCTGTTAACGGCATTATTACAGGGATTAGGTTATGCATCACTTGCATTAGGAGTTTTTCTATCACTGCGCATATTTAATATTCCTGATATTACTACCGATGGAAGTTTTACAGCAGGTGGTGCTGTTACTGCAATTCTTCTCACACAACATTATCATCCGTTAATTGTATTAATAGTTGCAGTATTTGCAGGAATGATTGCAGGAACAACAACAGGATTAATTCTAACACGATTTAAAATACAACCATTGCTTGCAGGAATATTAACCATGACAGCTTTATATTCTGTTAATCTCGCAATAATGGGAAGATCAAACATTCCTTTAATTGATACCTATGATATTTTTCAATTTACTCATATAACAAATCTATCAGGAAGTTATATTGTGGTGATGGTGATTGCAGTATTAATGTTAATTACTAAACTTTATTATATATTGAGAACTGATTTCGGTATTGCAATGCGTGCAACAGGTAACAGTGAACAGATGGTGCGTTCGATGGGAGTAAATACAGATCGCATGAAAATAACGGGACTGGCCATTGCTAACGGACTAACTGCATTCAGTGGATATCTTATTACACAATATCAGGGTTTTGCAGATATTAATATGGGACTGGGAATTGTTATTTCAGGATTAGGATCTGTTATGATTGGTGAAGCATTATTTAAAAAGAGAATTAAGAAGAGTATTATATATAGTCTGATTGCTGTTATTATAGGAAGCGTTGCATTCCGTATAATAATTGCAATGGCGTTATCACTGGGACTGAATCCGAATTACCTGAAGATAGTAACTGCTGCAATAGTTTTATTAATTGTGGGATTAAGTACTTCCGGAAAAAGAAAAAATCAATGATAGCGTTGAAGAACATTGATGTAGTGTTTAATTCCGGAACAGCTTCGGAGTTAAAAGCTTTGAATGATGTATCGTTGGTTTTAAAAGAGAAAGAGTTTACAGTTGTTATCGGATCGAACGGATCAGGAAAAAGTACTTTGTTGAATGTAATTGCGGGAACAGTAACTCCGGAAAATGGTTCTGTATCTATTGATGAAAAAGATATTACCCGTAAAGAAGATTATGAACGTTCAGTTTTCATCAGCAGGATATTTCAGAATCCACTTGCAGGAACAGCACCTGAATTAAGTATTGTAGATAATTTTCGCCTGGCATCACTTCGCACCAGGAAGAAAGGTTTTACAATTGGTACAGACAAAAAATTTGAAGAACGTGTTAAAGAGAAAGTTTCTTTTTTAAAATTAGGACTGGAAAACAATATATATAAACCCATGGGAAGTCTTTCAGGAGGACAACGGCAGGCACTTACACTGGTGATGGGAATTATGGACGACTGCAAAATCATGTTACTGGATGAACCCACAGCAGCACTCGATCCACGTTCAGCACGACTGGTAATGGAAAAGGCGGAAGAAATAATTTCCACAAATCAACTCACAGCATTATTAGTAACGCACAACCTGAAAGATGCATTGCATTATGGAGAAAGATTATTAATGATGCAGGAAGGAAAGATTGCACGTGATTTAAATGCAGATTCAAAAAGCAAAACCAGTTTTGAAGATGTTGCATTGTGGTTTGATTGAGATTAATTTGAAGATTTGAAGATTTGAAGATGAAATTGTTCTTCGGAGTATAATTTTGTCGCCCCAAATTATACTCCGAACTCCGAACTCCGAACTCCGAACTCCGAACTCCGAACTAACAACTCAAAACTAACTACCAACTAAAAGCTCACAGCTCACGACTCCACTAAGGTGTAATAAAATCATAAAAAGAATTAACACCTATCATAACAGGAAACTTACTCCATGTTGCCAGTGAGTTTCTACTGTGAACAGCAACATAATAACTATTACCTTCCAGCGGATTGCTCACTGTGAAATAAGAATTTCCATTCGTAAAAAGTATCACTGACTGACTTTCAATTACACCATAAGGAGGATCAACATCATGCAACTCAATAGTAATACTGTCTGCTGCATCTGGATGAGGATTTAAAAAATTGAGATATAAATTATTATACATCATTCCTCCTCCTGCATTAAATCCTTCCAGCATAAATTTCACATTAAAGCAATTCAGATTTTCATCTGTCAGTCCATCACAATCATCATCAAAACCATTACAGATTTCCGTTGAAGCAGGATTAACAGCTGCATCCATATCATTACAATCGCTACTATCAATAACATAACCATCAGGAGCAGTACATGCATTCGTGCTGGCAATTACATCACCATAATCATCCCCATCAACATCAGCATAATATATATGCGGGAAAAAACCTACTGTGACTGTACGATTTGCTGAAGCACTGCAACCGGATGATGACTTTGTTACCGTAACAGTATATGCTGTAGTTGCTGCAGGCTTTGAATAAGGATTAGAAATATTTGTTGCTGACAATCCCGTTGCAGGAGACCAGGAATACGTTAAACCCTGTGAATTTCCCGGAGCTGAAGGTGCTCCATATATATAACCGGCATTCACAAGAACTCCATTATTTGCATTTCCACTTGAGTCAATTGCAGCATTTCCGCTTTCTTCATCAGCCTTCCAATATCCGGCTAAACCAGGAGTTCCTGAAGTATAAGTAGTATTCATACCACTAACAATCTGCAGTGCATTCCGGGTAGTATCCCATACGCGCAATTCGTCCAATGCACCATCAAGATAAAAATTGCCTTCCGAATATCCTGCTGTTAGATTAAAATTCACATCATTAATTACGGTTGCATTTGTTGTGGTTCCGTAACCAGTTCCATTCACATAAAAAGTATATTGATTACCATTTTTTACCAATGCAATATGATACCATGTTTTTGGAAGTGGCAGCCAGCTATCAGAATAAATCCATTGATTGGAACCACCTGCATCATTGATATGAAATGCAAGACCATGATGTGAAATAAAATAATCGTAGTGGTAACAGAAGATCCATTTATCAGTACTTCCTCCACCTTCATCTTTCGATAGAATAGTTTGTACGCTTCCGGGTGTAATAGAATTAAATTTCACCCAGGTTTCAATTGTTGCCTGTGCACCTATCTCTAAAGAGTTATTTACAGGATCAACAAAATCAACATAAGCATCTGTTCCATTAAAATTAAATGCTGTACCGGAAGCTGTTGCATGTGTGAAGAGCTGCACACTATCTCCCGGACAAATACCAGGATTTAATGGCGTGATGGAAACAACAGGTGTTGATAAAACAGTTACCGGTACAACAGCAGATGAAGCTGAATAATTGCAATTATCTGTAATAGTAACAGCATACTCTCCGGAGGTATTCACAATTATATTTTGTGTGGCAGCACCATTACTCCATATATATGTGTAACCTGCTGGAGCACTTAGTGTAACACTGGTTGTTGCACAGAAAGTTGTTGCGCCGGAAGGAGTTATTACAGGTGTAACAATAGGCGGGCAATTTCCCGGAGTTAAATTATACACAGCAAATCCGCCACGATAATGGTTATTGATAAGTGTGAAACTCCCTGCTGATGACAGAGTATTATTTTGAGATAAAACACGCGCAAGAGAATAATTATTTGGCTGCGGATTAAAATTAGAAGCAATGGAAGTTGTTTTATTCAATCCGGTAAAAGACTGACGTAAACTACCATTTGTTGCTGTAAATGCACCTCCATAAAAAACAGTATTTCCATTTATTGCTGCATCGTAAGTGATATTATTAAATTGTGGATCAAAATTCTGAAGAGCATTTCCTGCTGATAAACTCACTGCAGCTGCATAACCTCTTGATTGACCTGAAATAAAACTGAAAGTTCCGGCTATATATAAATTAGTTCCGTCGGAAGTTAAGTTGTTACAATAACTGTTAGGAGAAGGATTCCAGATTGTTACAGCACCGGATGCATTTACACTGGCAAGATAGTTACGTGGTGCAGCACCCATGTTATTAAACTGTCCTGCAAGATAGAATGTGGAGCCATTAATAAAAATATCGTTTACATAATTATCAGGATTAGGAATCCATGATTGAACAACACCTGCGCCATTCACACTTGCAGCATTACTCCTTGCATTTCCGTTAACGATACTGAACAATCCTCCGAAATAAAGATTAGTTCCATTATGTGCAAGACATGAAACCTGGTTTCCGGTAATGGAAGGATTGAATGAAGTGGCAATTCCTGTTGTTAAATTTAAAGCAGCAAGAAGATGACGCGACTGTGCTCCTATAGAATTAAAATATCCACCGGCATACAACACTCCGTTTCCAATCTGAAGATCGTTAACACCAGCATCAGCAGTTCCATTGAAAGTATTTACTACTAATCCTGTTGCAGAATCAATAGCAGCAATATTACTTTTAGCAGCACCTTTCAGAAACGCAAAACTTCCACCAACAAGCACACTGCTTCCATTTACAACAATGCAATTAACTGTAGCATTCGGTGAAGGATTCCAGGATTGTACACCAGCTGTTACCGGATCTACACGTACAAGAAAACTTCTTGGTGTTGTTCCTGAAGTATCCAACGGACCACCGATATATATAGAAGAAGCTGACGCAGCAATGGTTGTCATATTTGCATTTTCACCATATCCATATTGTTTGAGTTTTGCATTCCATGAACTGTTAAGATTCAACGTACTCAAACTAAAGGATGCTGCACCAAATAAGGTATCACTGTTGATATGATCAAATCCACCTGCTATATATAAATTACCTGAATTGTATGCAATTTTACTAACGGAATTATCAATCTGCGGAGCGAAAGAAAGAAGACTCCTGTCAGAGTGTTTCATTGCGGCAAGTTTGGTCCGTATGTTTACCCCGGAGTTGTAAAAATTTCCTCCTGCAACAATATCATTACCACTTACACCGATATCAAATACTGTACTGGTTAATGATGGATTCCATGAACTAAGAACACCTGTTGACTCATCAGCATCAGCAATAAATTTTCTTTGCACCATTCCTGATGAATCAAACTGACCGCCGAAATAAACATGACTTCCATTAACGGCCACAGAATACAAATCAGCATAGTTCAGATTTCCTGCATAACTTAACTGTGGATTCCAGGAAGCCAGATTTCCATCTGAAAAATTAAATTTAGCAATGCCGGGTTGAAGACTATCATTTATATATGCAAAACTTCCTGTTGCAAAGATACCGGAAGCAGTTGTTGCAAGATCATATATATGATAGTCAGGTAAAGGATACCATTCATTCCATTGCCCTGTTGAATGACGAATTGCTGCGAGATAACTTCTGTCGGCCCAACGGAAGAAGGTGAAACCTCCTCCTGCAAGAATGTTGCTTCCGTTAAGAGTAAGATTATAAACTATTCCATCAGCATCAGGATTCCATGTTACATCAACACTGCCAGTTGTAAGATTTACTCTTGCAACATGATTTCGTCGTGCTCCGCTTAAAGAGTCAAAATCACCTCCTAAATAAGCATGACTTCCGTTAAGTGTTATCGTATTAAGATCAGGATTTGTTAAAGCATTACGGAATATTTGAGGATTCCATGTGTTGAGAGCAGATGTAGTTAAGCTCCAGGATGCAGCTCCACTTCTTGCAACAGGAACTGTGCTTGCATCAACATTATCAAAAGCGCCAACAGCATACACTGATGAAGAAGAAACTGCAATATCACGAACTACGCTTGAACAGTAAGGATCCCATGAATTTAATCTTCCGGTAGAATGCAGTAACGCTCCCAGATAATTACGATTATAAGATTTCACTTCTGTAAAATCTCCACTCATTAATATTTTACCTGACTGCACAGCGATAGTTCTTACAAAAGCATTGGCATGAACATCAAAAGAATTAAGACTACCGGTTCCTGATGTATCACAAGCTGCAGCGAAAGTTCTTGAAACACCGTTCACACTATTAAATGCACCTCCGAAATGTAATTTACTTCCATCAAGAGCAAGTGAAGTTATATAGGAATCAACTACAGGATTGAAAGGACGTGCTGCAGCACCATTCAGTGTATCCACACAGGCAATATAACTTCTTGCAAGTGGAGTTGTAGATGAATAAAGATTTCCAAAAGTTCCACCCATATATATTCTGTTTCCGCTGCTCACTATAGAATAAACAGAACCATCAGGATCAGGATTCCATGTTGTGATAACATTTCCGGTATTTAAAGCAGGATGCATCTTTGCAATATATTTTACACTGCTTACACCCATCGTTGTAAAATCTCCCGCAACAATCATTCGTGATGAACTCAGCAAAACAATTGAACGCACAGCAGCATTTGCACCACTGGTAGTCTGGCTCCATGTCTGAACCGTTCCTGTTGAATTAAATTTTGCAATGTAACTGTGTGTAACAGCATTTATCACAGTAAAAGCACCACCGGCAAAAACTGAAGTTCCATCATTAGCCAGACAATACACCTGGTTATCTGTTGAATGTGTCCAGCTTACTGCTGCACCTGTTGTAGCAAGTACGGCTGCTAAATATGTTTTGGAAGAACCATTAACCACATCAAACAATCCACCGATGACAAGTCGTGTACCTATAATTGTGAGTGCATTAATTACCGGACTTCCTCCAAGATAAGTTATTGCAGGACTGAAAGACACCACTACCTGTCCGCTTGAATTAATACGTGCAAGTCCAGGACGAGCCACACCACCAATACCAGTAAAACTTCCACCTACATACCAACCACCGGAACCATCTGGAATAGTAACATTAATGGCACCGTCAACTTCCGGAAAATTTTCATCAGGAGCATCACTTGCAGAAGAATTATAAGATGCTAAATATTGTCTTTTATAACCTGTCAGAGTAAAATCACCACCAAAAAATAAGGTATCTCCTTTATTTACAATTTTACGCACCGCACTATTGGCAGTTATTGTTCCATTAACAGCAACACCGCTCACTATTCCAACCTGTGCAAGAAACGGTTTATACTTCCCTCCCACATTACTAAAATTTCCTCCTATATATATAGCAGTATCCTTTCTTGCTATAGATAAAACCTGGTTGTCAGGATTTGGATTCCAGGGAAGGACAGCTCCTGTTACAGCATTAAGAGCTGCAATATAATTACGTGGTAATGAAGGTAACCCATTATTACTAAAACCACCTCCAATATACAGAGTGCTTCCATCCTTCAGCAAGCTGCGCACTCCGCCACTTCCACCATATATATATCCGGCATCAAAAGCAGGATCAACAGAATTATCAGAAAGAATGTGTGCTACATAATATCGTGTTGCATTTCCTATAACAGTAAAATCACCACCAACATACCATCCACCTGATCCATCAGCAACGGAAGTATAAATAATATTATCTGTGATAGGAAAATTAACATCAGCATTATCATTTGCAGTACTTAACTTACCAAGATATAAATGATAAAACCCTATGCGGGTAAATTCACCACCGGTAAAAACAGAATCTCCTTTAGCAACTATTTTACGGACTGCACCATTTGCACTGGTTGTACCATCAACTGCAATACCTGACACAATACCTAACTGTGCAAAATACGGTTTACGTTTTCCACCAATGTTCTGAAAACTTCCTCCTGCATAAACAGAAGTATCCTTTTTTTCCAGGGAATATACCAATCCATCAGCATTCGGATTCCAGGGTAACAAAGCTCCGGTAGTTGCATTAACAGCAGCCAGGTAGTTTCGTTGTATATAGGGAGCACCAACATCATAAAAACCGCCACCAATATATAAAGTATTTCCATCCTTCAGTATAGTTCTTATTCCTCCGGCTCCACCATATATATAACCAACATCAAAACTTACATCAATTGATTTATCAGAAAGTATATGCGCTATATAATATCTGTTGGCATTTCCTATCACTGTAAAATCGCCACCGATAAACCATCCACCACTTCCATCAGGAATTGTTACATACACTGTAGAATTTGCAACAGGAAACTCCGTGTCAGGCTTATCACTTGTAGTAGTAAAATGCGCCAGGTTATCCACTTTAAAATTAAATTCAGTAAAATCGCCACCAATAAAAAGAGTATCTCCTTTGGCAACTATGTCATTCACCGGCCCATTAGTTGTCTGAACTCCTTCATAAACAAATCCGGTAACATTATTTACTGCAGCAAAGTAAGGTTTCTGTTTGCCGCCAACTATTCCGAATGATCCTCCCATATATATAATGGTATCTTTTAAACAAATAGTATTTACTATTCCGTTTACATCAGGATTCCATGGTAACAGTGCACCATTGGTTGCATCCACTGCTGCCGCATAATTGCGCGGATCTCCATTAATTGAAGTGAAGCCTCCTGCAATATAAATAGTGTTACCACTTTTAATGATAGAAGTAATTGCCTGGTAATAATAATAATAACCAACCTGTGGTGCCCAGTCAGGATCCAGCGATTTATCTGACTTAATGTGCGCTAAAGAATAACGTGCTGTTCCATCTACATCACCGAAACTTCCTCCAATATACCAGCCACCGGAGCCATCAGGAACAGCACAATTCACCGTTCCATTTACGCCGGGAAAATCCATATCAGGATAATCATTACTGGTTGTGAGTGAAGCGGCTCCCATTGTTTTTAAACCGACATAGGAAAAGTTTCCTCCTATATAATACAATCCTGCATTTTTAACAATTGCATTGACTGATCCGTCAGTTGAACTCATGTTTTTAATTAACGTTTGTGCATCAGCAGAACAAATAGCAAAAATTGCCAGTGCCGTCACCAGTTTAAAAATATTCTTCATGTAGTAATAGGTTTTAGTGGTTGTTTTAAGATTTAAAAATTGTAATTGAAAAGTGAGTTTATCAAGCTGCAAGTAAAAAAAAATTCCTTTAATAAACAACAGGATTATTGGGCAAAAAGGTTGATTTTATCAAAAATTAACAACATCCCAAAAAGGAAGATTGCGGTGAATGTGTAATGTCAAAGTTTTAATCTTTTAATAATAATTGATCCATTTCCTTATTTAGATTGGAGTATATACATCGAATTCCAGACTACTTCTCCAGAGTTACTACCAGCCTTTACGTTGCTTCAACTCTGTAACATGAGCAGTATGATGTTTGCTATGCCATGCATACAATGCAATTAAAACTTTCAGTGGATTTGTTTGTTTATTTTCAGGATGATAATACGTACGATCAAGATCTTCAATTGTAATATTGCGCAACGTTATAACCATTCTTTTATGCACTGCTTCCAGTATGCTTAATGAAATTTCCACAGGTGCTATTTTAGCTTCATTAAGCTCTGCCCAACGCGCTTCAAAATAAGGACGGATAGCAGGATTCTCTTCTGTTAAAATCAGTTTAATTCTGCAGTAACAGTTTATATGACTATCTGCAACATGATGCACAACCTGTCTTATAGTCCATCCTCCATCACGATATGGAGTATCCAGTTGTTCATCATTCAAACCATTTACTGCCTGCTTTAATTTAGCAGGAAGATTTTCCAGTATTTCTATCCACTGATTTATTTCGAGAGGAGAAAATGAAGTTGGAATTACAAATTTTCCGATTGGATAACGCAATTGATCGATGTCTGGTTCTGTCATTATATATATATTATTCACTTAGTTGCTTCAAATTGCTTTGTAATGTTTCGGTGTTCTTGTTTTAAATGCATCTGCAGGCTCAGGAACCCAATGATGCAAACCACCTGCAAGTTTATCATCAAATACTTTCGGAATATTTCCTGCAAGAGTTCTATCCTTCCATGTTAATTCTTCACTGCCATCATCACGACGTTCCATGGTGATACAATTTTCAACAGGGCAAACCAATGAACATAAATTACACCCAACACAATTCTCTTCAATAATATTTGGTTTACGATTTAATAAATCATCTGATAATCCTATTGCCTGATGTGCACCATCTTCACAAGCTGTGTAGCAAAGCTGACATCCGATACATTTATCTTCATTGATATTTGCTACAACTTTATATTTCAGATTAAGATCTTCCCAATGTTTAATATTCGGTAATGCTTTACCAACCATCTGATCAATTGTTGCAAAGCCTTTATCATTCATATAACTTTCCAGCCCCGGAATCATTTCGCGGATGATACCAAAACCAAAATGCATTACAGCAGTACAAACCTGCACTGATGATGCACCAAGTAAAATAAATTCAACAGCATCACGCCAGTTTTCCACTCCGCCAATTCCACTTATAGGAAGTTGTACGTTTGGATGCTGTGCACAATTTTTAACCATATTTAATGCAATCGGTTTCACGGCAGGTCCGCAATATCCTCCATTGGTACTTTTACCATCAACAATTGGGTAAGGAACAAAATTATCTATATCAACACTGATAACACTTTGTATGGTATTGATAAGAGAAATTGCATCACCACCACCTTCACGTGCTGCGATTGCAGGACGTGTGATATCAGAAATATTAGGTGTGAGTTTTACAATAACAGGAATTTTTGCAACCTCTTTCACCCATGAAACAATTGTTTTTAAAACTTTCGGTTCCTGTCCAACTGCAGAACCCATTCCACGTTCACACATTCCATGCGGGCAACCGAAATTCAATTCAATTCCATCAGCTCCTGCATTTTCCACATCACGAACAATCTGGTGCCACTCCTCTTTTGTTTCCACCATCAACGATGCAATTACTGCATGATTCGGAAATCTTTTTTTCACTTCTTCAATTTCGCGCAGGTTATCCTTTAAAGGACGATCAGTGATCAATTCAATATTGTTAAAACCTATCATTCTGTTATCACGGTAATTCAATGCACCGTAACGTGATGAAACATTTACAACAGGAACACCGAGCGTTTTCCAAACTGCTCCTCCCCATCCGGTATCAAATGCTTTCATGATCTGGTATCCGCTGTTTGTCGGTGGTGCAGAAGCAAGCCAGAAAGGGTTGGGAGACTTTATTCCCGCGAAGTTGATTGAGAGATTGGCCATACCGTGTGAATTTTTAAAAAATAAATATTGAATATTAAATGTTGAATGTTGAATGTCGAATTAAATACACATTATTAGAACTGAAAGATACCTTTTTATATATGTTGTAAAGGGCAAATTAGCATATTAAATTTTGAGATGTTGAATCATATATATTTTTCAAGAAGTGAAAGATACCCTTTTATATAAAATGTAAGAGAGGAATATTAAATGTTGAATTAGATGGTCGTCCCCTTGCTGATTTGATTTTTTCTTGTTGTTTCTATACTCTTAACAAATATTGCAATCAGCTCACTACATTCACTGAGCGCATACTTTAGCATATCTGTTTTTTCGGTTAAAGGAACTCTTTCTGCTATTTTCAAGGAATTAAATGATTCTCTTAACTCTTTTAACAAAATCTTTAATTTATGTATGAAATCTTTTGTAGATTCTGCACTAAGAGCTTCTCCATACTGTAAGGCAGGAGAGGTACAGGAACGCACCAATTGATTCGCGATATGATTTCCGGCCCTTGAATTATACATTGTATCAGTAAGTGTTAAAGTAAATACTGCAAAATCAATCAACCGATCATTTAGATCAAACTTTTTACTTTTCATGAATTTTCTGTTTTAAGTTAGAAGACTAATATAAGAACAGAAACCCACTTCAAGATTCAAAATTCAAAATTTATTATTCAACATTATTTCCTTTTTACTTAACAGGAATTTCCTGTTCAATATTCGATATTCCCTTTATCATTTTCCAATCAATGCAATCATGATTCCTTTTGCAGTTTTTTTTCCATCTGCTACGGCGTTTACCACTTCCTGACCTCCGGTAACAGCATCGCCTGCAGCGAAATATTTTGGATGTGATGTCTGGCCGGTTTCTGCATTCACAACAATTCTTCCTTTTGCATCGATTTCTAAATCTTTAATCAGGCGAAATAATTCGGTGTGTTTCGATTGTCCTGTTGCTTTTATAACCCAGTCACAATTTTCGAAGATCTCCTTTTTTTCAGAACCCTCATTATATATAAACTTTACTCCTGTTACTTTTCCATCTCCGGTAATTTCAACAGGAGTTACATTAAACATTCCTTTTACTCCAACATTTTTG
>JBDTVD010000043.1:0-16323 GCA_040007375.1 Bacteroidota bacterium
CTGAATGATTGGATATTTAATATTGAATAACCGGGTAATTCTATTGTCCATATAGTAAGGCAATATTTTTTTTAATTCAGAACAGAACTTCTATCCTTGCTTTTGCACGTGATAACACTTCCCGCAACTGAAATTCCTTCTTTCCAAAACCTGTTGCTTCATAACCTGCTGCATTTATACCAAGATGTTCAGCATAAAATAAAGCACGTTCCAGTTGTTCCCGTTCACTCACCATCAAAACCGGTTCGGTTCCAAAATCACGTTTATAATTCAGAAGCGATTGCAAAGTATTAACACCATCCTCATCATAAACCATTTTCTTTTCACTTACACCTCTCCGGATCAGTTCCGTTTTCATTGCATCAACTTCATTATAATGTGGCAATTCATTTTTTCCGCTTAAGATGATCTTTTTTACTGATGAGAGTGGACTTAATTTTTCAGTAGCAGCCATTCTTCCGGTAAAGGCATAATTGGGACGGTCAGACGGATAGTTTCTGCCTGCCCCGAACACTAAAACATTGTTATAAGCAGGCAGTGCAGCGAAATTATTAAAAATGCTATGCTTACCGGATACACTTATTATATAGTAATTAACAACCAGTAGTAAGAAGAAGAAAATGAGTGTGGAAAATAAAATCAGAATGCTTTTTCGCATTTTAGCCTTTCAAGCGGTAAACTTATTTATTTTTACAGCCCCACCGCCAGTATCTGGCCTTTACTATTCAATATGAAGATAATAATTCCGGTTGCAGGAATAGGAAGTAAACTCAGACCACACACGCATACACAGCCGAAGGCATTGGTGCCTGTGGCCGGTAAACCTATACTATCACACATTGTTGATCACCTTGTTACTTCGGGTTTCAACGATTTTATTTTTGTGATAGGATATCTGGGAGATAAGATTGAAGATTATATAAAATCAAAATATCCTTCACTTAAATCAACCTTTATTGTTCAGGAGCCACGGGAAGGAACCGGTCATGCTGTGTGGTTGACGAAGGATCATACTGATATTAATGATGAGTTGCTGATCGTGCTCGGTGATACTATTATAGATTTCGATCTGCGTTCACTGCTTAATCAGCCTAATTCCATGCTGGGAGTAAAAAAGGTAGATGATCCGCGCCAGTTTGGTGTTGCAGAAACAGATGAACATGGAATAATTGTTCGTGTATCAGAAAAGCCAACTATACCAAAATCAAATCTGGCTCTTGTTGGTATTTATTATATAAAGAATTGTGGACGTCTGATGGATGCATTAAATCACATCATCAAAAACGATATGAGGCATAATGGTGAATATCATCTTACCAACGGTATTCAACGCATGATTACACAAGGTGAACATATTGGAACATTCCAGGTGGGTAACTGGTTTGATTGCGGTGGCAAATCCAATCTGCTTGAAACAAATGCAATTCTGTTAAAAAGAAATGCTGCATCAGAAAGCAAGAATTATCATTTCAATAATACTATAATAATGCATCCGGTAAGCATTGCCGACAATTGCACTATTTCCAATTCTATTATTGGTCCGAATGTATCTATCGGAGAAAATACCATCATTAATCACTCTGTAATCAGAGATTCTATTATTGGTAGTTTCTCTCAACTGGAGACTGCAATTCTGCATCAGTCAGTAATTGGAAGTGATGCATATCTGAAAGGACTCAGTCAGAGTTTAAATATTGGTGACAGTACAGAAATTGATTTTAGTTAATCCTTCATACATATATAATACGCAATCCTCAAATGAAAAAAGATAAACAGATTTTTAAGTTAATTGGTGATGAGCTGAAACGACAACGCCATGGACTGGAGTTGATTGCTTCTGAAAATTTTGTAAGTAAGCAGGTGATGCAGGCCATGGGAAGCTGTTTAACAAATAAGTATGCAGAAGGACTTCCCGGAAAAAGATATTACGGAGGATGTGAGATAGTTGATGAAATAGAAACCATTGCAATCAATCGTGCAAAAGAACTTTTCGGAGCAGAATGGGCGAACGTACAACCGCATTCCGGTGCACAGGCAAATGCTGCTGTGATGCTTGCTGTACTTAAACCAGGTGATAAAATCATGGGATTTGATCTATCACATGGTGGACACTTAACTCATGGATCACCGGTTAACTTTTCCGGAAAATTATATACACCTTCATTTTATGGCGTTGAAAAAGAAACCGGTGTTATCGATTATAAAAAGTTAGAAGCTTCAGCAAAAAAGGAAAATCCTAAATTGCTCATTTGCGGTGCATCTGCCTATTCACGTGATTGGGATTATATAAAGTTGCGTGAGATTGCTGATAAAGTTGGAGCATTATTACTTGCCGATATTTCACATCCTGCAGGACTAATTGCAAGAGGTTTATTAAATGATCCGTTACCACATTGTCATATTGTAACAACTACTACACATAAAACATTAAGAGGTCCGCGTGGTGGATTAATAATGATGGGTAAAGATTTTCCAAATCCGTTTGGATTGAAAACACCGAAAGGAGAAGTAAGAATGATGTCAAGTATTCTGGATGGTGCTGTTTTTCCGGGAACTCAGGGTGGACCACTGGAACATGTGATTGCATCAAAAGCTGTTGCATTTGGTGAAGCATTAACTGATGAGTATATGCATTACTGTGTTCAGGTTGTAAAAAATGCCAGAGCAATGGCTGCAGCATTTAAAGACAAAGGATACGAGATCATTTCAGGAGGAACAGATAATCATTGCATGCTGATTGATCTCAGGAATAAAAATATCACAGGTAAGCTTGCCGAAAATTCATTGGTAAAAGCTGATATCACCATCAATAAAAACATGGTACCGTTTGATGATAAGTCTCCATTTGTTACCAGTGGAATCCGCATCGGAACACCTGCAATAACATCACGAGGACTGAAAGAAAAGCAGATGAAAAAAATAGTGTCATTTATTGATCGTGTATTGATGGCACCTGATGATGAAAAAGTACTTACAAAGGTGCGGAAAGAAGTAAATGAGATGATGGAAGAATATCCTTTATATTAAATTCTCCTTTACAATTAATAAGAAGGAACACCGTTACAAAGCAAACCCATCACTATTGAAACAAATTATCGTTTTCTTTTTCTTGCTGATTACATCACGGACTTATTCTCAGGAAGGAGGAAATAACACTTTCGAATTTCTAAATCTTGTTCCATCAGCAAGAGCTGCTGCACTCGGTGGTAATGCTATTGCAACTCCTGTTGATGATGTAAGCCTTGTGTGGCAGAATCCTGCATTACTCAGCAAAGCAATGAACAATCAGTTTCAATTAAGCTTTACTGATTATTTTGATGACATCAGTTTTGGACAGATTGGTTTTGCACATGAGTTCAGTAATTTCGGATCAACAGCTGCAACATTTCATTATATAAATTATGGAACTTTTAAACGCACTGATGAGGCTGCAAATGATCTTGGTAATTTTTCTGCAGGTGAGTATGCATTGGATCTTTCTTATGCTAAAGCACTGGATAGTTTATTTTATTTAGGTGCTGCTATAAAAGGTGTTTACAGTAACCTTGATGACTTTACTTCTTTCGGTTTGCTTAGTGATGTTTCCGGATTATATCTTTCAAAAAACAAATCATTTTGCGCAACAATTGTAGCACGTAATATGGGAAGACAGATTACTGCATATACTGAAATAGGAACGGAAGCAGTTCCCTTTGAAATGCAGGCTGGATTTACCAAACAACTTCCAAAAGCACCGTTTCGTTTTGGATTGACCTATCAGAACCTGGAGAAGTTTGATATCACTTATGAAGATCCAAATGTTCCTGCAATAGATCCTTTAACTGGTGAAACAAATGATAAATCAGTAAAATTCTTGAACAAACTTATCCGACATGCAATCCTAAGTACAGAAGTACTTTTTTCGAAAAACTTTAATGTTCGTATCGGATACAATTTTAAACGCAGAGCAGAGATGACAATAGAGAATAAAAGAGGAATGGTTGGACTAACTGCCGGCTTTGGCATCAGGATTTCAAAGTTCCACATTGATTATGCCCGTGCTGTGTATCATCTCGAAGGAGCAAGTAACCAGTTTACAGTTGGTTTTAAACTGGCAGACTTTAAAAAGTAAAATGAATTACATTCCTTGATTTAAACCGGAAACAATAGTTAACATTCAACGTATTAATTAATAAAAACCTCTTTGAAAGAAATCATAATACCTGTAGAGTTCGCCAACGTAGTTGATTTTTATGGTGTCAATGATGCCAACCTGGAACTGATACGAAAAAAATTTCCCGGACTGAAGATTGTCGCCAGGGGTAATGAAATAAAAATTATTGGAGATGATATGCAGGTCGCTGTTCTGATGGAGCAGTTGAACAGACTTGTAGCTCATTTTACTGATCGTGGTTCATTAACTACACAGGATGTGGATCAGCTTCTGAATGGACATGGTGCCATTGATGATAAAGGTCAGCCTGTTGAAGGTTCAAAAGATGTATTAGTTTATGGTCCGGGTGGTACTGTTGTAAGAGCCCGTACTCCAAATCAGAGAAGATTGGTATCAGCATGTGATGCAAATGATATCGTATTTGCAATTGGTCCAGCAGGAACCGGTAAAACATATACAGCAGTTGCTCTTGCGGTGAGAGCTTTAAAAAACAGGGAGATCAAGAGAATTATTCTTACCAGGCCTGCTGTTGAGGCGGGTGAAAATCTTGGTTTTTTACCAGGTGATCTCAAAGAAAAAATTGACCCTTACCTGCGTCCTTTATATGATGCCTTGTATGATATGATTCCCGGAGAAAAACTGAAAGGTTTTATCGAAAACGGAATTATTGAAGTGGCGCCATTAGCTTTTATGAGAGGACGTACGCTTGATAATGCTTATGTAATACTTGATGAAGCACAGAATGCAACAGAAAGCCAGTTGAAAATGTTCCTCACGCGTATGGGACCTTCAGCTAAATTTATAGTTACCGGTGATGTTACTCAAATTGACCTCCCGCGAAATCAGCCATCAGGATTAGTACAGGCAACAGCACTTCTTAGTGAAATTGAAGGAATTGAATTTATTCACCTGGATGCAAATGATGTTGTACGTCATAAACTGGTGCGTGATATTATAAAGGCATATCATAAATAAATTATTCTGAATAGATTTTAACATCGGTTGATAAACTTCCGGCCGTGAAATTTTTTTTTCTTCGCCTAAGGCCCTTTTCATTTATTTTTGTTTTATGACAGCTATAGGCGATTCCACAGTTATTGAACAAAGCATTACACGTACTGCTTTCCGGTTTCCAAAGGTTTCATCAGTGTATTACGGCAAGGTTCGCGATGTATATATAATAGATAATAAATTAATGGTAAGTGTTGTTACAGATCGCATTTCTGCCTTCGATGTAATAATGCCACGACCAATTCCATATAAAGGCCAGGTGTTAAACCAGATTGCAGCATATTTCCTGGAGGCAACAAAAGATATTTGCCCGAATTGGGTGATTGAAGTGCCTGATCCAAATGTAACTGTGGGAGTATTGTGTACACCTTATCGTGTAGAGATGGTAATAAGAGGTTACCTCACTGGTCATGCATGGCGTGAATACCAGGAAGGAAAGCGAATTATTTGTGGAGAGTTAATGCCGGAAAACATGGTGGAAAACCAGATGTTTCCTAAGCCGATAATTACACCTACAACAAAGAATGATCAAAGCCACGATCTGGATATTACCAGAGAAGAAATCATAGAAAAAGGAATAGTAAGCAAGGCTGACTATGAATTGATGGAAAAGTATACACAAGAACTTTATCAACGTGGTTCGGAGATGGCAGCTCAAAAAGGATTGATACTGGTTGATACTAAATATGAATTTGGTAAAGCCAATGATAAAATTTTCCTGATTGATGAAGTGCATACACCTGATTCATCAAGATATTTTTATGCTGAAGGATATGAAGAAAGATTAGGAAAAGGAGAATCCCAGCGTCAATTATCAAAGGAATTTCTTCGTCAATGGCTAATAGAAAATGGGTTCAGGGGAAGAGAGGGAGAGAATATTCCTGAATTTACTGACGACTGGATTATGGAAGTGAGCGAACGATATATAGAGTTATACACAAAAATCACTGGTAAGGAATTTCAGAAATGGCCGATCAATAACATTATGGAACGAATAGATTCCAATGTTGCCAACTCACTTAAACCATTGTTATCAGGAATATAATATATTATCTGAATATCAGATAATTGCTAATATGTTTTACAGGTTTCCTTTAAGTGATTTCTGAATATATATACTGTTTTTATATATAAGTTAACGACAGAATTATAGTTTGAAAAAGCTATATTTTCATTTCTTTTTTGGCTTATTTTAATTAACTATCGATTGTTCACAACACAATTCTGTCATTAATTTTTGACATTTCTTTTTTAAACTATATTTGTCGCGTTAAAAACCACAAATCCAACATTATGAAAAAATCGATTCTAATTATTGCAGCCTTAGCGATGGGAGCGAGCTCCAGCTTTGCACAGCTCTCTACACGGGAGAATTGCGCAACAAACGAATGTATAGGTGCCCGCCCCGTTAAAGGAGATATGGCATTAACATTTGCAATTAACATAGCCGGTGATGACACTGCATCACTGCCTTTGGAAAACAATCTTACCAGTGGTAGTGTACTTACATTTAAGTATTTTACAAGTGATGATGTTGCCTTCCGAATTGGTTTTCGTCTGGCAAAAACTTCTTACAATTTCAAGGGAGATCTTGATTCTGCATCTCAGGCTGCTGCCAATCAAGGTGGTAACATTGAAATTTCTGAAAGAGAATTCAAAAGCAGTGACCGTCTGTATTTACTGGTACCAGGTATTGAAAAACATTTCTCCCCATCAAATATTTTTGATGTTTATGCAGGTGCTGACCTTCATTTAGGTTTCAGCCGCAGCGTTGATATTGATAACACATCATTCCGTGCGAATCCTGTTTCTGGTGATGATCATAACAACTCTACTTCTAAAACAACTCAAACTGTTGTAGGTCTTGGTGGTGTTGTAGGTTTCAACGTTTTCATTGCTCATTTGCCTATTTCTTTAGGTCTTGAATACGGATGGAATGCACGTTGGAGACTTGGAGGTAAAACACATGTTGAAACGGATGTAACATCAGGTGGAGTAAATACAAGTAATGACTATTATACTCAGCGTGATGATATAAACGGTTACACAAAACTTAAACGTAAAGAGTTTGCAATGGATACTAATCAGAACGTACGTCTTGTATTGAACATATTCTTCTCAGGTAAAAGAGCGCAGTAATTATCCCGCCTGCACAAGTTAATCACTTACTAATATAAATTTAGACACTATGAGAAAATTAAAATATTTATACTTGTTTGCGGGTATGTTACTTCTAGCCACTTCATGCACTACTTATCAAAAAAGCATGAATACAGCTCCTGTAAATGTTCAAATGAACGTTACAATGGCTGATCTGGACTATGTAGGAGAGGTAACAGGTACTGCAACCCAATCATTTGTACTGGGGATTCCTTACGGAGGCCGTAGATATTATTATCCTATTGCAGGTTATGTTGGTGGCAGCCCATTAGGTGGACCCAATTATTCTATAGGTCGTAACCGTGGTCTTGATAATGCAATGTGGGATGCATTACAGCAACATGCTGATGCTGACTTCCTGTTACCAATTTCTGTTGAAGTTAAAACCAATCAGGAATTCCTTGGTAGCAAACGTACTTATACCGTTCGTGCAAAAGCATTTAAGATTAAAGCAAAATAATTTTACACAAATAAAAAAACTGTTAAGAAATGCCTGGCACTTATTGCCGGGCATTTTTATTTGAAACCTATCTTAGCACCTTCAAACAAAGTCTAATGAAAATATCAACTGTAGTATTAGTGCTCTGCGTTTTATTTGTTGGGGGATGTAAAAAGAAAAACGATAAGCCCGTAATTATAGTAACCCCAAATGAACTTATTAAATACGGGAATCCTGGTGATGTAGTGGATTGGAATATTTCAATTACATCGGAAGTAAAGCTGGCCAGGTTGATAGTAAAGATCCAACCTATCAATGAATATGAGCAGGTGTATAAAGATACATTACTCTATAGTAAAAACTTCTCCTGGAAATTGCAGTATCTTATTCCTCAATCACAAGCAGGTAAAACGTTGTATTTTAATTTTACGGTAGTTGATGAAGATGGAAACGAAGGTGTTGCTTTAAAACAGATCCAGGTGGGTGATAAACTGCTTTCAGAACTTACAGGACTTCAATTTAACACAAGAAGTAATCCTGGAAATAATGCTTTCGATTTGGAAGGAATTGTGGCAACTTCTTCATTCAGCGATTCAACAATAAGGGATATTCAGGAATATGCTTTGGATACAACATTACAAAGTCCAACTTATATCTGGTATAGTCCGGCAGGTGGAAAATTTGTTCAGGCAAATAACTATGATTACGCAAATGCTACAGCCCTCACTGCCCAAACTCAATTTACCAATAGCGTTAAAGAAGATTTTACTGATTCATTAATAGTAGGTGATATATACATTTCCAAACTTGGAAGTACTACTGTAGATAAATATATGGTGATAAGAATTACAGGAATTACAGATGGTGCAAATAATTCTGATGTATATACGTTTAACATCAAGAAGTAACCATAAGAATAACAATTAATAACCTTTATGAAAAAAGCAGCACTCATTACATTACTCTCCGTTAGTATTTTTAATTTATCTTCTGGTCAAACACTCACCAATAAAAAAGGACAGAATGTTTTGCCTGAAGCAGGTAATTTTGCTGTTGGAGTTGACGTTGTACCGATTGTAAAATATGCAGGAAATCTTTTTTATAATGGCAATGATTCCATCAGCGATTTAAGTCCGATTGGTGCATTTACTTTTTTTGGAAAATATGTTAAAAATGAAAAAACTGCTTACAGAGCAATTCTGCGTTTAGGTTTTATTACAGCAAAACAGGATACACTTGTGCCTAAATCAAGCAGCACTAATCCGAATGAACTGGTAAGTGATGAAGCGAAAAGAACGCAATCGAATATTGTAATAGGAGGGGGTATTGAAAAGAGAAAAGGTTCTGGCCGTGTTACCGGAATTTATGGTGTGGAGGGAAGATTTGTCTTTGCAACAGATAAAACAAAATATACTTACGGCAATCCACTTGATGTAACTATACAAAGTAATAAGCAGGTTGTTAGTGATAAGAAAGGAAGTGCTTTTGGTTTTGGTGTTCGTGGCTTTTTAGGTGTCGAATATTTTATCGGAGCCAAATTATCACTCTCTGCAGAATATGGGTGGGGACCGGCAGTTATAGCTGTTGGTCGTGGTGCTGTTGAAACAGAAGTAGTAGATGGCAATGCAACAAAAACACAGATAACTGAAACAAGTAAAACTTTCCTTTTTGGATTTGACAATGATATGAATGGCGGAACAGTTGCACTCATATTTTATTTTTAATCAAGAGTTGATGTTGAAATAAGGCAGTATATTTTTTTAATCTATATTAGCATTGAATCAATCACAATGCTATGGAAAATACAAGTTCATTACGGGAGTTACTTAACAATGATAATCCGGAGAGAAATTATCCGATTTCTTTTCTTGGAGAAGGCGGCGAATACTTTGGTGTTTTAATTGTTAACTGGCTGCTTACAGCTATCACTTTAGGAATTTATTATCCATGGGCGAAAGCACGAAAGCTACAATTTCTATTTAGTGCAACTCAATTCAATGGTGCCCGCTTTGTCTTTCATGGAACAGGAAATGAAATGTTTAAAGGTTTTATTAAAGCGATATTAATTTTTGTAGTATTGAATGCATTGCTTGCCTTTTTTATATGGATGCAAATGCCAATAGTGGGTATTATCATTTTTTATCTATGCATACTAGCGTTAATACCAATTGCAATTCATGGCAGTTATAAATATCGGATGTCGCGCACTTCATGGCGCAGTATAAGGTTTGGGTATCGTGGTGACAGAAAAGAATTAGTAATGCTATTTTTAAAAAACATCTTACTTACCATTGTTACACTTGGTTTATATACACCATGGTTATCTATGAACCTAAGGAATTATATATTAAACCGTGTAAAGTTCGGAAACCTTAAATTTAAATATACCGGAAACGGCAGTGAGTATTTCCTGCTTGTGCTGAAAGGATACCTGTTATCACTGGTTACTCTTTTTATATATATGTTCTGGTTTCAGAGGAATCTGCTTGCATATTATATAGATAATCTAAGCATTGCTAATGAAGATGGTACAGAAGTAAAAATGAAGTGCACGGCTACCGGTGGAGATTTTTTCAAATTGTTAATGGGGAATTTTTTCCTGTTGATTTTCACCCTGGGAATAGGATATTCCTGGGTAGTATGCCGTACCATTCGTTTTCTGTTTTCGCACATGGAGATATATGGCAATCTGGATTTTGATAAGCTCATTCAATCGGAAGCTAATTATACTGATGCAACAGGTGAGGATTTATCTGATATACTTGATTTCGGTATTGTAGTTTAATGAAAGATGTTGTTGCAACCTGGTATGATGGTCAAAGCTCTCTGCCGAATTCTGTTTTTTTAAATCTTGATATTGATAGTAAACAAATGTTGATCAGGAGTGATCAGCAGGAGGGAAGCTGGTCACTTGAAAACCTGAGAGTGCAGATTTCTGGTAAGTCTGTTCATATATATAACAAATTAATTCCTGACCAGTCTATATATACTGACCACGTAGGTTTTGGGAAATTATTACTCAGTCATGTAAGTGTATCCGGTGATACCTGGTATTATAAAATGTTGCATGCAGGAACTGTTGCTCATATTTCAATTGCAGTAGCTGTTTTGGGTATTATTTTATTAAGCTATCTTTTTATTGTTCCATGGATTGCAGAGCGCGCAGTAGATCTCATTCCGGATAATTATGACAAAGGTCTCGGAGAAACTATTTATGGTAATTACATTGAAGGAGAAACTATTGATACTACATTGACAAATCTTGTTCAAAGTTTTGCTGACCAGATTGATTTTGGAACATCCTCTCGTCCATTAATTACTGTAGTTAATTCTACTGAAAGTAATGCATTTGCACTTCCCGGTGAACACATTGTCATCTATAAACCAATTCTGAAACCCATGCAGAATTACCCGGAACTGGCAGCATTGTTATCACATGAAGCAGCGCATATAAAAGACAGGCACTCTATGAAAATGTTATGCAGGAATTTGTCAGGATATATATTGGTTTCTGCAGTGTTTAGTGATGTGAACGGAATTGTGGCTGTAGTTGCTGACAATGCAAATCAGTTGCGTATGTTATCGTACTCACGTGCATTTGAAAAACAAGCTGACTTTGACGGATTCAATATCCTGAAACATAATAAAATTGCACCCAGTGGAATGATTGATCTTTTCAATCACTTAAAAACGGAACGCAAAAATCAAACTGCTGAATTTCTCAGCACACATCCTTTAACCGATGAGAGAATTAAAAATATTAAATCTTCAATAAAGAAAGAGCCTTATCAGAATCTTTCTCATTCAAAACTGGAAACTGTTTTTCTTAATATAAAAAAAACAGATATAGAATCTCCGAAAAAATAAATTCTTCCAGCCCGGATAGCATTATATATATAGCATCCATTCAAACATTCTTATAAAATAAAAGCCCTCCGGAATTAACGGAAAGGCTTTTATTTTTATCAGGCTTTTAATTTTTGAAATTTAAATTATTAGTTGCACCAAACAGAACCGGATTTTTACTCCATGTTTCCAATGAATTTCGGTGACTGAGCACAATATAATATTTATTTCCCACTGTTGAAGCAGGCCAGATAATCGATAAATTTCCTGTTGTGTTTAATACTATAGTGCTACTGTATGCAACCACATTCAGATTAGTACTATCAACTAAACTCACAGTAACACTATCAACATTACCTCCTCCTAAACCATTATATAATGTTCCTCCCTGTTCATAATATCCTTCTAAAAAAATATTTAGGTTTAACACAGCGCTTGTAATAACTGTAAACGATGATGCCGAATTTGCATTGCCACAGGGATTTGTAATATTTATAACTCCGTTTGAAAATCCTGCAGGAACTGTTGCCTGAATCAGTATGTCAGATACAACACTATAAGCAGCACTGATTCCGTTGAATTGCACACTTGATGTTCCAGTAAATCCTGAGCCATTAATATTGACAATGCTTCCAACAGTCCCTGATGATGGTGTGAACCCTGAAACTACAGGCAAAGGATTAATTGTTACTGGAATTGCATTGGATGGTGAACTGCATCCGCTTGAATATGCAGGAAATGTAATTGACCAGTTACTAATTGTTCCTCCATCTTCACTTGCCTGATCAAAAACACGTAATCTCCACTGACCGTTTGGAATAATACTTCCACTGTTAAAGCCAGCGAATGATGCTACATTAGTAGTAACATTTGTACATACTGTAAAGAAAGTGGATAAAGGTTTATAGGATCCTGTATAAGGTGCACCGGTAACAACAGGAAGTGTTCCTGATGCTGCATCAGTAAACACTGTATTATTAAAATTATCACCATTATTACCTCCGTTGTTTAATCTGTTACATAAACCAAGACGCTGTCCATTCGGTGCTTCAAGAATCATTACCAGGTCACCTACCCAGGTATGAGATATATTAATTGTTATATATATCTGCGATGATGGGATGGATGTATTGTAACCACTTACTATTATATTATTACTGGAAGTTGAACAACTGTTATCCAGAATTGAAGTTGAACCTGTAGAGTTAAATGTTGCTGCATTACCAGGAAAGATGGAACTGATAACATCGTAATTTCCGGTTTGTGCAGCCGTATACGATGAGAGAGTATCAGTTGTATTTAAATTGATGCCGTTTTTTCTCCACTGATAGTGATGACCTCCAAGTGGTGAAAAAGAAAGATTTACATTGCCTGGTGCACACATTGTTGTCGGGCCACCTGCATTAACAACAGCAGGGGTTGGTTGCGATGCTAGTACAATTGAAAACGGTGAAGAAACAGAACCTGATCCGCAGGTATTAGTTCCTGTTACAGTAATATTTCCAGAAACTGCAGATCCTGAAAATGCAATTGTAATACTGTTTGTGTTAATGCCTGCTGTAACGGTTGCACCTGATGGAAGTGTCCATATATATCCCGTTGCACCAGAAATTGCCGGCACATTATATATATATCCACCGGTACCAAGACAAACTGATGAAGGACCTGTAATAGTTCCCGGAGCTGATGGTAAGGAATTAACAGTTACTAACAAACCTGAAGTAGTTCCGTTACCGCAACCTGAATTTGTTCCTGCAACTGTAATGTTTCCTGTTATGGCTACTGCTGAGTAATTAACCACAATGGAATTCGTATTTATACCTGAAGCAATAGAACCTCCTGATGGTAAAGTCCAATTGTAACTTGTTGCATTTGGAAGCGCTGTAATATTATATGCAACATTAGTCTGACCCTGGCAAACTGACAAACTTCCAGTTATACTTCCTGCCGCTGTTACCTGTTTAAAGATGGAAATATTACTCCCATTGTTTGAACCTGTAATAGAAGGATTGGAACTTACTACTCTAATTCTATAAGAATTGCCTGCGATAGTTGCAGCGGAAATGGTACAACTGATGGTTCCGGATATAGTACTTGCGAGAGTGCCTATAGTTGCAGGTGTTGTAAAAGATCCCGATGAATCTGAAAGTTGTGCTGTGAAAATATTACCTGCATTTGCTGGTCCGTCGCAACTGTAACTTACACTGAGATTTGAACCTGCACAATAATTAGAAGCACCTAAAGGATTTGTTATAATTGCTGTTAAAACTGGTGATGAAGGAGTAATTGAAAAGTTGGTATTACTCATATCAAAAAATATATTTCCGACAGATTCAACTTTAATTCTTGCCGATGAAGTAACAGTTCCAGGTATTGTAATACTTTCGCTTCCATCATTTGCTGTTGATAATGAAAGCGCAGTAGGGAATGTATTACCACCATCAATAGATAGCAAAATATTTACATTAGTGCAGTTAACAGGAGCCACGTTAGTTGATGCAACATTCCACGTTACAGTTTGTGTTGTACCTGTTCCCCACGAAACCGCAGTGTTAGGCGATGTAATCAGGAAGGGCCCTGCAGTAGATACAGACATTACATTTTTCGTTACATCATTATAAGTTACTCCTCCTCCGCCATTTTTGTTATCACGAACTGTTAATCTGAAATGAAGTGTTCGGGAAACTGTAGGAAGTATTTCACCAATTGTGGTGGTGTTATTAATTATATCAGAAAGTTTAGGGAATGTTCTTGAAGGGCTATTAACAGGATCAAACGGCCGGAATAATGGTGCATTATTTCCTATAGTCTGAGCTGCATTCCAGTCGCCCGCCGTTCCCAGATCAAATTGTTCCCACGAATAAGTTAGTGGATCACTGTCAGCATCGGTTCCGGAACCGGTAAGTATGAAAGGAGTGGAAATTGGAATAGTAAAATCCGATCCCGGAATACTTGTTGGCGGAGTATTTCCAGTACTAGTTGTTGTTGGGCAGGATCCTCCTGTAGTTACATTGGTAATAAACGTGGTAATTTCATCAAAACTCTTTGTATGAAAATAGGCGATGCTATGTGCTGCCAGATCATTAGTAACAGTACATATTCCTGCATAAGCCATTATTGTTATTCCGCTACCGGGTTCATAAGCTGCCGCTGCAGATCTGTTACCCCCACCACATGATCCTGTTGTTGCATTGAAGGTATGATTCGCTCCAAACTGATGACCCATCTCATGCGCTACATAATCAATATCAAAACCATCTCCTACAGGACTGGATGATCCGGTAACACCCCGTGCTTTATTTGAGCCACACGGACCATTTAAGGTTGCAACACCACCACCACCTGTACTGAACACATGTCCGATATCATAATTGGCGGTTAGAATAGTTGCATTCAAGTTGGTAGTATTCTCTGAAAGCATAGTTGTCCCACTGTTGTTTGTATAGGGATCGGATACGGAATTGGTATAAACAATTGATGAGTTGTTAGCAACCAACGTTAACCTGATAGCAACTTCTTTTTCATAAACGCCATTAACACGGTTTATCGAAGCTACAATTGCGGCCATTGCGCTTGGTACAGTGCCACCATGAAATGTTGTATATTCTGCAGTAGCAGCAAGTGCAAGTCTATAGTTCCTGAGCTGAGTACCATGACTTTTATTCAGAGAAGGGAAAGCATCTTGCTTATTGTTAATATTATTTTTAAAGTCATCCGCCGTTTCACAAACAAACTGCCGTGCAGTAAAGTCCTTCTTATTATAGCATATATAATTTTCAGAACTAAACTGATCGAAAGGGTCAATAAAAAAAGATCCTTTTGGCGATAATATCATCACATGTAAACCAAATCGGGTAATGCTCAGTTTTAATGTAGCTGCCGGATCATCAATTCCCTGTCCGCTGTAAGTTTTAAAATCTGGAAACTGTGATGCAAGTCCTGCTTCCATCATGGGAGATTCAACTATTGAAAATCTGGAAATTGTTCCATCAGGCATTGGAATTTTTAAAATCAACTGACTACTGGCTGTTTTTGTTTCAGCGCTGAACTCCATTGGAGCTGAAGTGAGATAACTTCTTAAACGGATAATGTCAAACGAAAATGTACGATACTTCTCAGGCATGGCATACCTGCTTTCATGATTTGGAATACTGTTAATATCTTTCTCCTTCCAGAAATCAGTGTTTTGGGAATAAGAGAGATTGAATTGCACTGAGACTCCAATAAAGATCAGAATCTTTTTAAAGATTTTTTTCATGTTTTAGGTAGATTTAGAATCCGCGGTTAGCAAAAAGACGAAATTCGATAATGCAAATAAGTGAAAAATAGTGATTAAAATAAAAAATAAATTTATTTAATAAGAGGAGATTATAGAAAAGCAAAACGGATTTATGAAGTTCTTTTTTCAAAAAAAACATAAAAAACAAACTTATAAATATTTTTTAACCAAACTAAAAAAAGTGCTTGTTTATGTAAGAAATTGTCATATATTTGACAACGTAACATCCTAAAATTCGGCAATTCAGAGCTTTTTAATGAGGCACTCAACACTCTCAAATTTCGGGTTTTTAGCTACTCAAATAAGAATTAATATCACTAAAATAATAAGTGAATCAGGGCTTATTTGTATTGTATGATTTTACATCAATTAGAAAAAATAAATCAATATAAACTTAAACTAATAGACAATGAAAAACAAACATTACACAAATGT
>JBDTVD010000044.1:0-16126 GCA_040007375.1 Bacteroidota bacterium
CTTTCAGTGGAAAATTTGACGTCATTGTCAGCAATCCACCTTACATCAGGAGAAGTGAAATGAATTTAATATCTGTGCATGTTAAAAATCATGAACCACATACTGCACTATTCGTAGAAGATGATGATGCATTACTTTTTTATCGAGCCATAGCTGACTTTGCAAAAGCACGTTTAAAAGAAGATGGGCAATTGTTTGTCGAAATTAACGCAGCGATGGGTCAAGAAATTCAAAATTTGCTACTGGTAAACGGGTTCAGGGATATTGAATTGAAAAAAGATCTCTCCGGAAATTCCAGGATGTTCAGGGCTGTGGCTGCTCCTAATCACCTAATCACCTAATCACCTAATCACCTAATCACCTAATCACTTAATCACTTAAAAATAATTAACCAGTCCAAAATGAACTTTACCATCCTTTATTAAAACAGGATTGTCGAATTGCTTTCCTAATGCATAGGTAAATGAAAATATTCCAAGCTTTGTTTCGAAAGTAATTCCTGCACCATAACCATAAGGAGCATCATGAATAAATTTATTCCTGCTTCTGTCTTCATAATAAGCCATATTACCAAATACAAAAAGATAGGAATTCTGCTCCAGTATATACCTGTATTCTAATTTTCCTATTATATATCTTGATGCATTAATGGATAGCTCATTAAATCCACGTAATGTTTTTAATCCTCCAAATCTGAATAATTCATTGGTAAAAATATCAGGACTGAACAGCCATGCTCCCATTACACCGGCATTAACAACACCACGTGCCATTACCGGAATATATATATCTGCATTTCCATTTCCATTGTAGTGATTAGTATGCAGATCAACACTATCGTAAAGTTCCGGCTTTAATCTGCTGTTACGACTGATGATTTTTGTTCCAACACCAGCCTGGGCTTCCACATTAAATCCACGACGGGGATTCAGTCGATAATCAAGCTTGCTGAATCTCCATCCTATACCATAAGTAGTAGTTCTTACATCAGCATATTCAGGTAATGTAATTGCATTTTCATACCCTTTAACAGAAATAAGATCACTGGTAAGTAAGGAAACATACACCTTTATATAATTACTTCCCTGCAGGAAATGCTGAATTCCAACCTGTCTTTCAAATTCAAGAAACGTAGAATCCTTTTTAAAAAGATTCAGTCCAACATCCAAACCGAAAGGCAGATCAAACAGAAAAGGATAATTCAATTTAACTTTCAGATCCTGTGATTTAGGAAGAGGATTGCTCCAGTTCAGATCAAATAATTCAGCATGATTAAATGAGTTTAACAACCGAAGTTTAACATCACCTGTTACTTTCACTTTTCCTCCATTACTATTATCAGGCAATACACCAATAATACCACTGAACTGACTGGCTTTCCTGTCGTCAATATATATGATGATACGCACCTTATTACCGGAAAACTCCGACTCCTTTTTCCTCACTTCCGTAATGAATGGTATCTCCTTTAATCGTGCACTGATGCGCTCGAGCTTCGTTTCATTATATATATCATCCTTCCTTAATCCAAGATAATTTATGAGATATGAATAGGCAAGCCTGGAGTTTCCCTTTATTACCAGTGAATCAAAATATACCTGTTCCCCTTTTTCTGCTTTAAGAACTCCATTAACGGAACTTCCATCAATAACAATACTATCGAATGAAACTTTTGCAAAAGGATAACCATTATCAGAATACCATTTCAGCATTTTCTTTACAATAACTGAAACAGAAAGAGGAGTTACCGTTTTTCTTTTCAGCAAAAGGTTTGCTGTTCCTGATTCATTGATAACACCTCTATCAAGGTGAGATGTGATAGTTGCCCATTGGTAAATTGCCCCTGTATACAGCAACACATTAAAGCTGGAATCCTTTATATATACACTGTCAATCGTTGCAGCCAGATATCCTTTACTATACAGCTCCGGAATTAATTTATTACAAAAACCTATTGCTGTTGCAGAATCAGAAACAGTATCCGGCCATTTAAAGTGCCGAAGATCATCAACTACTTTTTTAGTAACATCATCAGCATTTACAATAACAAGTTTTAATTGCGAGAAGGATTTCTCTGTAGATTCTGATATAAATAAAATCAAAAGCAAAATGCTTCTCAGAACCCTATGGAAATTCCTGCCTTCCATTTTTATATATTCCAGTCAACAGGATGTCTTCCGGTATTTATAAGTATTTCATTTGTTTTTGAAAAATGCTTTGAGCCAAAAAAAGCACCTCTTGCTAAAGGAGAAGGATGAGCTGCTTTCAATATATAATGTTTATTGTGATCAATAAGCACCTCCTTTGCCTGCGCATATCGCCCCCATAATAAAAACACCACACCTGTTAATTCCTCTGATATTTTACGAATAACAGCATCAGTAAAAAGTTCCCAGCCTTTATTCTGGTGTGATGCAGCTTCACCTGCTCTCACAGTAAGCGTTGCATTAAGAAGTAAAACACCCTGCTCCGACCATTTGCTCAGGTTGCCGGAAACAGGAATCGGTATTCCTATATCACTCTGCAATTCCTTGAATATATTTAACAGTGATGGTGGTTTATTTATATGATCATTTACTGAAAAACTCAATCCGTTAGCCTGCCCATCTCCATGATATGGATCCTGGCCAATGATAACCACTTTCACCTGTTTAAATGGCGTATGTTCAAATGCAGCAAAAATTTTGTTGCCTTCCGGATATATTTTTATTCCTCTTTCTTTTTCTGATTTCAGAAATTCCCGCAACTGAATAAAATAATCCTTTTCAAATTCATCAGAAAGTTTTTCCTTCCAGGATTTTTCTATCCTGATTTCTGATTTGTTACCGGTTTGTGTTGCTTCCATGAAAATATAAACTCCTGCTAAATTACAGGAATTAAGAATGCAATAGAACAATCAGCTTTTACCAGAAGGAATAAGTAATTCCAGCCATTGCATTGAGCCTGTACGATGGATAGTTGTAGTACTGGAAATATTTCTGCATACCAATATTATTTACCTGCACAAAAGCAGAAAGCACCTTTGAATACCGGTAATCAACTCCCAGGTTCATATCAACATAGCCATCCAGTTTTGTAAATCCGCCATCTTTCATATTGAATGCATAGGAAAGATCGTTATAATACAATTCCGATTTCAGATAAATTTTTTCTGCCAGAACATAGGTTCCATGCAAACCAATTTTAAATGCTGGAGTAAATAATGGCTTATCAATACTGTCGTTGTTGAATGAATTATATTTTAAATTTATACCGAATGACGATTTCTCAGCCTGTATATAATCCAATGCTGCATTTAAATGCACCACGTTTGCATCATCGTATACTATAGTATATTTAACAGGTTCATCAGTTGCTGAGAAATTAAAATAATAGGGTTGATTGATCACACGACCTGCAGATGCATCAGCAGTAATAATAAATTCACGGGAAAGACGAGCTGTTACACCACCTGACAGTTCCATTTTTGTACTTGTGTTAAGTAATGGTGTGAATTCATCAAGGAAACTATTTTCTGCAGAAAAATCAACAAGTGTATTATTTTTAAGATTACCACTTAACTGTGCAAAAACTGTTATCTGATCAGATAATACCTGCAGTTCGGCATTTGCATGTGGATAGAAATGTAATTTACTATCAATGAAATCTCCCGTTTCATAAGCAATGTTTGCTCCTGCGGCAATGAGGAATTTATTTTTTTTAAATGTATAACGCGGATCGATTTTGAAAGTAGTACGTTTCCTGTCATTCAACGGTTGATCAATATGCATTAATGCAAGTTCAGTAACTGCGCTGATATAACTGTCCTTATATCTCTTACCTCCACTTCCTGAAATACCAATAAACGACTCATCACTATTTCGGTTATCAGAAAATTTATCGAATGCAATTCCTGATGAATAACTCAATTTATCTTTATCAATGCCTGTACTTTTAAATCCAACATTACCTTTAAAAAGATTCATCACATGTCGTGTTTCACTCTTTGAAAACATTTCAGGAGGGGACGAATAACCATAGAAATGATACACATCACGATTGAAACCTACTTCACCTGTTAATGCAGTTTTATCAAAATATTTTGTTCCATTAGTAGCGATTGAATTCTGACTGTAATCAGGCTGGCCATAACCTTTAATATCACCAGTTGAAGAAAGATGTTTCAAATGAATACCTGCATCAAACTCTTTACTTCTCAAACTATGAAAGCTCACTTCAGCAAGTGGTGTATTATAATTTCCATAGCCAGCTTTTAAAAAGCCATGATATAATTTTTTGATATTATCTTCCTTAATCTTTACAGGCTTAATGGGTGTAATATTGAAAGCCGTATTCATGGGCTCTGCTTCTACCTTATACTTAAGCACAGGTTGTGTAAAAGTGCTGGTATCCCCTTCAGGAAGAATATTAATTTTAAATGCATCATTCAGCACAGGCTGATAATCTTTAATAATAGTAACCTCATCGTCACCAAGATTTTTTACCTGTCCACCCTGCTGACAGAATGCAGGGAATGACAAAAGCAGGCATCCATAAATATATATCGCACGTGATTTCATTGTTCTTCTCTTTTTACAGTTCATATATATTATTGATTTTCCTTGTCATCACTGAGATGTTCATCACCACCCGTTTTTTCTTCCATCATCAGCACTCCCTGTTTTTCCTTATCAGCGAGGATTTGCATTTTTTCTGTTGCAATAGTTCTAAGATCTTCTTTGTCTGAAGGATTTTTTTCATAATTATCAATGATACTCTGCAAAGTATGTTTTGCCTGGAAGGTATCTCCCAGAGCAACATAATTATCTGCAAGTAAAATAAAACTCTTTCCAATCCAATAATCATAAGAGGGTACTGCATTAATCACTTCAAAGCATTTATCTTTTGATGTTTTAAAATTCTGTAGTTTATACTGTATGAGTGCCAGTGAAAATTTAGCCTCAGCAGCATTTTCACCTGTGAGTTTTGAAACAATTGTCATTTCTTTCTGAGATGCTGTAAGGTCACCTGACTCTAAAGTTGCACGTCCTATTATGAGATGTGCTTCATTCATCAGTTCTTTTTCTGACTTATCATTTCCCAGTAATTTCTGCGCATAGTTAACAGCCATTTCCTGCTGACCGGTAAGCTGGTAGCTACGCATCAATCCTGTTTGTGCAAAAATGATATTGTCGAGCATATCCGCTGTTTCTTCCAGTCTGCGGTAATGCGTAATAGCATTTTCATAATCTTTATTTTTAAATTCAATAGCAGATGCTTTGGCTAAAGATTTTTCAGTATATATATTTTTCTCACCATTAATGATTTGTTTGTATCCTGCAAGCGCATCATCATATTTCTTAACACGGAAATCGCATTCTGATTTATAAAAAGTTGCATTTAACCGAAATGCTCCATCAGGAAACTGTTGCAGGTATTTATTAAAGTCTGCTTCAGCCTCATCAAAATTACCTTTCAGATAACGTTGTTCTGCTGCCTCATAGGTAATTGAATCCTGCGTGCCTGTGCTTACACTTGCATTGGGCACTGTTTTCAAATAAGCAAAGTAATCATTGGGATTTCCATTGCTTACATATATATTGCGCACACCTGTAAGTGCTTCCGAAGCTTCATTGCTGCCTGGATAAGTACTGATCACTTTCTTATATATAATTAACGCCTGCTCATCGTTTTTACTGTTAAATTGAATGAGGGCAGTATTCAGCAATGCTTTTCCATTATAAGGATTGTTTGGATATTCCTTGCCCAGTTGAGAAAACAAATCCATTGCTTTTTCATTATTACCAGAGGCCATTGCTGCTTTACCTGATTCATAAAGCGCGTCAGGACGATACTTCGATTTTTTGTACTGGGCAAGTAATAACTGCATCGTTTGTTCCTTTGCAGCAAGATTATTTTGCAATCCCTGAATAACACCTTTCTGAAAAAGGGCATAGTCAGCTGAATTTGCTTTTGCAGTAATTGCTTCGGAATAAAAATCCACTGCCTGATCAAACCTGCGCATTGCATACAAACAATCACCAGTGCGAATATTTGCATCATCAAACTTATCCTTATCAGTTTCTTCTCTATTCTTTATGTATTTACGAAACCATGTTTGAGATTCATCATAATTTCCCTGTTTAAAATAACAATAACCCATGTTATAATTTGCCAGGTTATACATTGGAGTATTTACAGATGCAGAATTAAATATATATATACGATATTGTTTAATGGCTGCATCAAATTTATTCTGGGCATACAATGCTTCCGCTTTCCAGTACATGGCTTTTGCACGCAAGGAAGGATCCACATCATTAATAATTGCCTTCTCAAACATATTGATGGCTTTATCCCTGTCACCATCACTATAAAACTCCACACCTCTGTAATAAGCAACTTTCTGATAAGCAGTTCGTGCACTTCCTGAGCGGTTTTTAATATTTTCCAGCAATGCAAAAGCATCTTTATAATTACGTGTAGTGAGATAAAGCCCTGCCAGCAATTCATTTGCTTCATCAACAGTTGCAGAAGAAGGATATGTTTTTATATAATCACGTAATGCATTTACAGCAACCGGTTGAAAATTCAGTTCACAGGATAACTTAGCATAATTGAAAAGAGAAACTTCTTTAATTTCCCGATTATAATCTGCTTTAGATGCCGCCTGGAAAGAATTACGTGCGCTTTGTTTATCATCAGATTTAAGGAAACTTAATGCAAGATGATAATAAGCATTCTGCGCAGTGGAATCATTTACATTAATTACCTTTTGAAAATTATCAATAGCACCTTTGAAATCGTTTGTTTTGAATGAGGCAAAACCGATGCAATAATAATCTTCACGGTTTATTGTTGGTGATGCTGATTTATATTTTTCAAAATAGGTTAATGATTTTTTATAATCCCCTTTCCGGTAACTGGATTCCGCTGCCAACCTTGTTATTTCACGCAGATTTTCTACTTCCCCTTTATCAATTAAAGGATCTGCATAAGTAATAAGCTCATCATATTTTTGCTGTTCAAAATAAATCTGCACAATATAATATGGAACAATTGCTCCGAAAGTTTCTGACGTATTCAGTTTCTGAAAAGACCCAAGAGCAGTATTCAGATTATTGTTGGAATATGCTATGTGCGCATAGTAATACTGTGCTGCGGTTTGGTATTTTGATTCTACATTCGTTATCTCATTAAAATTTTTACTTGCTTTTTCAAAATCCGCTTTAACAAAATAACAATAACCTGATTTAAAATAATACTCTGCTATTTCATCATTAGTGAGATAATATATATCTGTCTTTTCAAAATAAGGAATAGCATTACGGTATTTCTTTTCACGGTAATCTAATCTGGCCATATAAAAATTAGCCACACCACTTTTCACACTTTCAGGATGTTCGTCCAGAAATGTAGTGAGCAGGTTACCTGCATCAGGATGAAAAAGCTCATATGCACATATAGCACGGTAGTACAAAGCGTTCACACGCATTACTTCTGTTGCATCTACTCTTTTTATATATTCATCGAAAGCTTCACGTGCAGCACCAAATTTTTCTTTGGTAAACAATTCAAGAGCTTTTTTATAAACTTGTTCCGGTTCACGGTAATATTCTGTTTGCTGTGCATTTATGAATATTGAAATACACATTAATGCGGCAACCATCCATCCTTTCCTTATCATCGGTTATTTTTTGAATTCTCAAAGTTACCTGTAACAAACGGCTTCCTGCTCTTAAATAGTATAGGCACATTTCATTTTATTAACACAACTTTGCGGATAAGGATGAACAAAATTCCCAAAAAAACCAATCAAACATTTTTTTTAAAATTTCGTTAAACTTAAATAGACCGGCGTTATCCAAAAACGCAAATTCACTAAAAACAGAATAAATGAAAAACAGAAAATTTAATCTATTGACAATTCTGGCAGCAACATTAATAATTGCATTTGCCGGATGTAAAAAGGATAAAGAAGAAGTAGACAATGACACTTCCAGTGCTGCAGAAAATGCAATTGCAGATGCAGCCTACAGTGATGTGGCTAATATTGCAGATGAAGCCGCAACAGGAAGTCTTACTTCTTACAGATTGGGAGACAATGAAAGAGTTCTTACATCGTGCGCAACAATTTCATTTGACACTACTTCTGTTCCCCATCTAATTACAATAGACTTTGGAACGAGCAATTGCCTTGGACACGATGGTAATTACAGGAGAGGAAAAATACTGGTGAGTTACAATGGACATTACCGTGATTCAGCAAGTACACATACCATAACTTTTGATAATTATTTTGTAAACGATAATAATATTGCCGGAACAAAAACAGTTACCAATAATGGAAGAAATACGGCAGGAAATTTATCATTCAGCATTTCAATAAACGGAACAATAACCTGGGATGCACAATATGGCGGAGGTACCAGTACTCACGCATCGTCACGTACACGTGAATGGGTTGCAGGAGAAAATACTCCACAATGGAATGATGATGTTTATCTGATAAGTGGTACTTCAAGTGGTGTAACACGTACAGGAAAAAATTATACAATGACTACAGTAACACCACTGAGAAAGAGAATCGGATTTCGTCATTTTACAGATGGAATAGTGGATTTTACACCAAATGGAAATGCTACCCGTACTATTGATTACGGATATATTGGCGGTGCAGAAGATAACCTTGCAAGAGTGACTATTAACGGTACTACTTTTACAATTACACTGCATTAAAAACTATATTTTATTTATTAAGAAAGGCATGCTTCTGTGAAGCATGCCTTTCCTGTTTATGCACGATTCATAGTTCATTACTAAATCTGTTTTTACTGATGAATAATGTTATTGCACTTACTTTTGCATTTCCATGTACATCTTAAAAATAAAGGGCAAAGCAAAAATTCCGGATTATGTACAGTTGCGCGATGAAGGCTTTACTTTGCTGGCTTACTTTCGTGCTGACAGACCGGAAAAAGCATTGACTAAAGTAGGCCTGGCAGAAAAAGAAGTGCAAATTCTGGAATTTATCTCAACCATGCCTTTTGGAAAAGTAATGAAACTGGAAGTCTAATTCTGCAAAATAATAAGAATGTCAGATATAATTATTGAATTGGATAACATCAGTATTTTTCACAGGAAAAACCTGTTGATGAATGATGTTTCTTTTAAAGTAGAACGTGGTGAATTTGTATACCTGATTGGTAAAACAGGAAGCGGAAAAAGCAGCATCATGCGTGTGCTTTATGGTGATTTACCGGTTGAACAGGGAGAAGCACATGTTGCAGGTTTTGATCTGAAGACAATTAAACGAAAAGAGATTCCTCTGCTCCGAAGAAAACTCGGAATTATATTCCAGGATTTTCAATTACTCACAGATCGTTCTGCAAAAGACAACCTGATGTTTTATTTAAAAGCAACAGGCTGGAATGAAAAACAAAAAATGGAAGAACGTGTAAATGAGGTTCTGGCAAAAGTGGGATTGAGTACCAAAGGATTTAAAATGCCTCATGAACTTTCCGGGGGTGAACAGCAACGTCTTGTGATTGCCCGTGCATTGTTAAATGATCCTGACCTGATACTTGCTGATGAACCAACAGGAAACCTTGATCCGGAAACAAGTAATGAAATTATGAATCTGTTGTTTGAAGTAAGCAGCAACAGAAGAGCAGTAGTTATGGTTACACATAATTATACACTTATTGACAGATTTCCATCACGAATAATAAAATGTGAACAAGGCAAGGTGATGGAATATGCTACCTGAAAATAAAATCACATCACAAAAAAAGAGGCCGATCAAATGATCAGCCTCTTTTTTTGTTTCTATAATTTATTATTTACGTTTCTTTCCACCTAATCCTACCGGACTTCCTACACGTGACATTGCACAACGGAAACCAACATAATCTGTAGCCTGATCTTCGTCAAGGTATCTTCTTACTCCAGGTGCCATATAATATGCACGATCTTTCCAGGAACCACCTTTAACTACTTTGGATTTATCATTTACCATTGATGTACTTCCGTAGTTATATGTTGAATATTCCGGCTCATCACCATCAAGGTAATTCATATTATCCGCTTTCTTATAATTTCTTCTGCTTGCAGCTTCCTCTTCTGTTACATCACGATATTGAACGCGACCCAAGCTATCTTTTTCAGCAATTGCACCTTCTTCATCAGTAACCTGTGTTTTATATACGTTACCTCTGAATGCATTGAAATCACTAACATCTTCATGCGACAGTGGACGATATACATCCATTACCCATTCAGCAACGTTACCAGCCATATTGTACAATCCATAATCATTAGGGACATAAGAATATACAGGAGTAGTAATGTCTCCATTATCATTCAGCTTACCCGCAGTACCCATATTATCACCACGACCTCTTTTAAAGTTGCCCAGCATTTCACCCTGGAACTTATCTTCAGGATTACGTAATGCATGACCAGCCCATGGATAGATTTTACGCTCGTTAACGTTTTCAAATACGGTTCCACCAACAAGTCCGAGAGAAGCATATTCCCACTCTGCCTCAGTAGGAAGACGGTAACGAGGAAGAAGAATTCCATCTTCCATTTTCACTTTACGGGTATCATTATTCGGATTAAAATCCCGGAGTGGATTACGAACCAATCCTTCATACTGACCTGCAAAATAGGCATCCGTATTAAAGTTATCTTCATTCACCTGTGATGGATTTTCACGAAGAATACTTTCACGGATTAGAATTCTTTCATTTACCCTATCAGTTCTCCATGCACAAAAATCATTTGCCTGTAACCAGTTCACCCCAACAACCGGATAATTCTGGTAAGCCGGATGACGTAAATAAAGTTCGATATAAGGCTCATTGAAAGCAAGACGATCACGCCATACAAGTGTATCAGGTAATGCTTTTTTATAAACCTCCGGATAATCAGTTCCGAATACACGACTTAACCAATATAGATATTCCAGCCAGTGCACATTGGCAATTTCTGTTTCATCCATATAGAAAGAAGCAACTGTTGCACGACGTGGAATATTATCCCATTCCTGCATAATATCCTGTTCGGTACGACCCATGGTAAAAGTTCCTCCTTCAATAAGGACTAAACCTGGTCCGGTTTCCTGTTCTGTATAATCAGCAACTTCGAAACCGCCGTTTTTCTCATCGTTATATTTCCATGCTGTTATGCTGGATCCGGATTCACTTCCACCACCACCGCAAGCACTAAAAATCATGATACCTGTTGCCATCAAGGCATACCAATGATTTTGTTTTTTCATGTTTAAGAATTTAGGAGTCTTTGTGTGCACAAATATGGGAATTAAACTAGAAACTAGGGCAATTTATTGCGCGGAAGCGTTTCTTCTTCGGCCGGCACTCGAACTGAATACCCAGACTCACCTCATGAGATCCGCCTGTAGCATTACTTAATTGAGAAACGGTAACATCATAACTATAACCTATTTTAAATAAGCCCTTTTGTAAACCAATAAGAGCAATAAATGAATCGCTGCTAAGGAAAGGATCTTTACCGAAACTTCCACGATACCATAATCCACCTACAATCGGAGAACGTAACATGTAAACTCCGAAGTTCAACTGGTTAAACGGTCCTTGTTTCTGATATAAAATATTAGGACTGATAAAAGTTCCTTCTTCCTTATTAATTACACCACGATAGCTGGAATAACCTCCACTTAATGGAAGAAGTGCACCGAAATGCGCTGTAACTTTCATCGGAAGAGGACTGGAACCAACAACAATGAATGCTTCATCAGGCTGTGTAAGATGATTTGCTGAAATACCACCATAAAATTTTGAGCTATACATTAAAACACCAGCAGAAAAATCCATGAATGATTTGGAATCGTTTGGCTGTTGCTCCTGTGTATCATATACAAAACCGAACCTGGCGTCAATCATATCACCAAATGTCAGTTTAGAGAAATCAAGTTTTTTCTGCATATAAGCTGCCTGAAGTCCGAACCTCATCGATAACTTACGATTGAGATTTAACTGGTAAGCATACATAGCACTAATGTTAGTAGTGTTCAATGTTCCTTCGCCAGCTTTATCAGTATAAACAAGCACACCAATACCTCCGTTAATTGCATCAAAATGCTGATCATAAGAAGCACTGCTGGTGATATACGCTTTATATAAACTAGGCCACTGATTCCTGTAATTTATTCCAACACGCGGACATCTTGCCGATCCTGCAAAAGCCGGATTCAGATAAAGCGGGTTTGCGTAAAACTGCGTGAACTGTGGATCCTGAGCAGAAGTATCTAAACTTACTGCCATCAACAACACAACTATTAATCTTTTAATCATATCCGTCATTCCTGGTTTACATTCAGTTTTATACGTTTATCCGTAAATTTGTTTCATCATTGCAATAAATAAAACCGGTAATCGTTCATCTTCCTTCAAGTATCTAAACATTGCCTCCAACATTATTCCACCACAAATATATTTTTTTACATGTTCAAAAATCGTCATAAAATTTTAAATCTTACTAAAAAGGTTTTTTGTGCAATTAAACCGGAGTTTAACACGGTTCAATGCTACCTGGGTTCAGTAACGCTGAAATCCTTATGTATTGTGGGATTGATGATTATTTCCTTTTCTGTTTCTGCTCAAAAAACAGATCCCGGACAGTTAACATTAAAATGGAATTCACCGGCCGCTTCAGAATATGATGGATCCTCTATAACTTTTTTAAGATTTGATGGTGCCATTTATAACTTCACCAGAAACAGGTTGCCTTTTTATGAATTTACAAGAAGTGTTGATGCAGGAAGCACTCCTGCTTTCTCACTGGAACAAATGGTTTTCGAACCCTTATCACCGGAAGAACTTAAAGCAGAATTAGGAGATACACCTTCTGATATTGTTATTGAACAAAGTGTTGTTTATGATAATAAGATTCCTTCTGTAAAAGCATTTTTTAATCCGGTGCGACGTAATTCCATCACCGGTAAATATGAAAAGCTTGTTTCAGCGAGAATTGTTTCTTCCGGAAAATCTGTTCCCCGAAATGCAAGTTCTGTAAACAGAGTGTATGCTGCTAACTCCGTTCTGGCTTCCGGTGACTGGTTTAAAATTGCTGTAACAGGTAATGGCGTTTTTAAAGTATCTTATAGTTTTCTTGCAAATATGGGTGTGGATATGAATTCTGTCACACTTCAGAATATCCGCTTGTTTGGAAATGGTGGTGGAATGGTTCCACAATTGAATTCTATTCCAAGGTATGATGATCTTCAGGAAAATGCGATTGATGTAACTGATGCTAATGCAAATGGTGTTTTCGACCAGGGAGATTACTTTATTTTTTATGGACAGTCACCCGACCGATGGTCATACAACACCACCGACAACAGATATCATCATCTGCGCTCTTTATATAGTGACAGCACTTTTTATTTTATATCATTTTCTGCAGGTGGAAATGCTAAAAGAATAAACAGCGTTGCCAGCTTATCATCATTGCCATCCGACAGATCAGTAACATCATTTACTGATTATGCATTTCATGAAGTTGATGATAAAAACTTTTTAAAATCAGGAAGAGAGTGGTATGGAGAAACATTTGACATCAATACTGATCAACATTTTCTTTTTAATTTCCCTGGCCTCATCCCGGGACCTGCCTATTTAAAATCAAATGCCATTGCGCGTACAACAGTACTGTTTGTAAACAGTTATTTTAAAATACTCACCAACGGTACACAGTTATTTAATCAACCATTTGCCGGAGTTGGTGATGATCATCTGGCACCACAGGCTGTAGCTGCAACCAATGAGGGAACATTTACTGCAACTTCTTCTGATGTTGATGTGGAATACCAGTTTATTCCTTACAACTCAACAAGTATTGGCTGGTTGAATTATATAGAACTTAATGTAAGAAGAAATCTGTTATTGTCAGGTGCTGAATTATCTTTTCGTGATTATACCACTGCAGGAAGTAATGCTTCCTTTACTATTTCAGGCAGTTCATCAGGATTAAACATCTGGAATATTACAGATCCGCTCAATATATATAAACAGGAATTCAGTTCACCTTCTCCCGGAACATTGAATTTTATTGCAGCACCGGCGACAGCTGGAAATTCTGAATTCATTGCTTTTACTTCTCTTGCATTAAAACAACCTTATGCTAAAGGAAGAATTGCCAATCAGAATCTGCATGCTTTACTACAGGCTGATTATTTAATTGTAACGTCACCGGAATTTACGGAAGAAGCTCAACGACTGGCAGATTTTCATCGTTCACACGATAGCCTCAAAGTAAATGTTGTTACGGTATCTGATATATATAATGAATTTTCGTCAGGAGCAAAAGATGTTTCTGCTGTGCGTGATTTTACAAAAATGTTTTACGACAGAGCAACTGCCGGTAATGGTCCGCGTTACCTGTTACTGTTTGGTGATGCATCTTATGATTACAAAGACCGACTTCAGGGAAATACAGATCTCATTCCTACCTATCAGTCTGTTATTGCCCTTGATCAGCTTGCCACTTATGCAACGGATGATTTCTTCGGATATATGGATGATACGGAAGGTGATGCCGGTCTTTCAGGGGTAATAGATATTGGTGTTGGCAGATTGCCTGTAAAAAATATCAGTGAAGCACGTGCTGTAGTTGACAAAGTAATTACTTATTCAACACCAGGTACTGCATCAACAACATCTTATAATACAGCATCCAGCAGTTCACGTTTGGGCGACTGGAGAAATGTGATGTGTTTTATTGCTGATGACCAGGATCATGATCTGCATCTTGATCAATCAGAAAGGATAATGAACATTCTGAAAAATGCACATCCTGAATATAATTACGATAAAATTTATTTTGATTCTTATCTGCAGGTATCAACTCCAGGTGGAAAAAGATTTCCGGAAGTGAGCGAACTCATTACAAGAAGAGTAGAAAAAGGTGCGTTATTAATGAACTACACCGGTCATGGTGGTGAAGTTGGCTGGGCACACGAACAGGTGCTTACCATTCCTATGATCAACTCCTGGAAGAATATTAATAATATGCCCGCATTTGTAACCGCTACCTGTGAGTTCACACGTTATGACGATCCTCAACGAACTTCTGCAGGTGAATTACTAATGTTAAATCCTGATGGCGGTGCCTGTTGTTTATTTACTACATCAAGAGTAGCATTTGCATCAACAAATGAAACATTAAATACAGTTCTGGTAAGTAATATTTTCAGTCCAATTAATAATGAACTTCCACGTGTTGGTGATATACAGAAGAAAGTAAAATCATTCAACAGCACTCCAAATTTTATTCTTGTTGGTGATCCTGCAATGCGACTTTCTTATCCATCTTATAAAGTTGCTACAACTTCCATTCTTGAAACAGCAACACAGCTTCCGGAAGATACCATGCAGGCATTAAGTCATATCACTATAAAAGGAATGGTAACGGATAATGCCGGACAGAAACTTACGAACTTCAACGGTGTTGTTTATCCTACTATATATGATAAAGAAGTAGCTATTACTACTTTGTCGAATGATGCTGACAGTGAAACACGCACTTTTAAACAACGAAAGAATATTATCTATCGTGGAAAAGCAAGTGTTACCAACGGTGATTTCAGTTGCTCATTTATTGTTCCGCGTGATATTGCATATCAATATGGAAAAGGAAGATTGAGTTACTATGCACATAATGGCAGTGAAGATGCAATTGGTTATGATGAAAATTTTTACATCGGCGGATTGAATGCGGCAGGATTGAGTGATGATAAAGGTCCGCAGATAAAATTATTTATGAATAGTGATGATTTTGTTTTTGGTGGATTGACAGATCAGAATCCGAATATATATGCAGTACTTACCGATTCAAGTGGTATTAATACTGTAGGAAATGGTATCGGTCACGATCTTTCTGCAACGCTGGACGGCAACCAGGACAAGCTATATATATTAAATGATTATTATGAATCTGATCTGGATAATTTCCAGCAGGGACGTGTATTATATCCACTGGAAGGAGTTGGTGCCGGGCGTCATACACTGGAACTTAAAGCCTGGGACATTAATAATAATTCTTCCATGACAACTACAGAATTTGTTGTTGCAGAAACAGCAGAACTTGCACTTGCACATGTATT
>JBDTVD010000045.1:0-15809 GCA_040007375.1 Bacteroidota bacterium
CAACTACAGAATTTGTTGTTGCAGAAACAGCAGAACTTGCACTTGCACATGTATTAAATTATCCTAATCCGTTTACAACGCACACTACCTTTATGTTTGAACATAACAAGCCTTTGGTTTCCATGTGGGTGCAGGTGCAGGTATTTACAGTTACCGGAAAGCTGATTAAAACACTGGATGAATATGTAACGAATGATGGTTTTAGAAACTCCTCCATTGAATGGGATGGCAAAGATGATTTCGGTGATCACATCGGAAGAGGAGTATATGTTTACCGGGTTAAAGTGAGAACTGCTGATGGAGAAACTGCCGATAAATATGAAAGACTTGTAGTACTTAAGTAGAAACTTTTTCGAAGCATTTATCGTTATATTTGCGACCGCTTTCGTCAATAATAAACTAATTTGACCTGTTTAGAATGAATTCAATGAAAAAAACAATCGTGTTCCTGCTTGCTGTAAACTTAGCAAAACCAGCTGCAGCACAGGAGGACAAGAGTAACCTGTTAGGGCAGCTCAACACAATTACAACAGCCGTTCCTTTCTTAATGATATCACCTGATGCACGTGCAGGTGGAATGGGTGACCAGGGCGTTTCTTCTGCTCCTGATGCCAGCTCCATTCACTGGAATCCATCCAAACTGGCATTCGCTGAAAAGAAAACAGGATTTGCAGTTTCCTATACTCCATGGCTGAAAGCACTTGTTAATGATATCTTCCTGGGTTATCTATCAGGTTACAGTAAAATTGATGCGAACCAGGCGTTTGGAGGTTCACTACGTTACTTCTCTTTAGGAAATATCACATTTACTGATAACGATGGAAATGTGATCCGTGATTTTAAACCTAATGAATTTTCTCTTGATGCTGCTTACTCACGTAAACTGAGCAAGAATTTATCAGGCGGTATTGCATTACGTTTTATCCATTCAAATCTAACAGGTGGAATTACTGTTCAGGGTTCTGAATCCAAAGCAGGTAATACCGGAGCTGCTGATGTTTCTGCATTTTATCAGAAAGATGTTGAGCTGGGAGATAAGAAAGCAGTATTCACTTCAGGAATCTGTATCTCTAATATCGGAGCTAAAATCGCTTATACGGAAACAGGAACGAAAAATTTTATTCCAATAAATTTACGCTTAGGTCCTGGTATACGTATTAAGCTGAATGAATTTAATGATCTTGCATTTCATCTTGATTTTAATAAGCTGTTAGTTCCTACTCCACCGATTTATGGTTCTGATCCTACAAATAATTCAAAAGATATTATTATATATGGAGAAGATCCTGATGTAAGTGTTGCAAAAGGAATTTTTCAGTCATTCAGCGATGCTCCTGATGGTGGCAGTGAAGAATTAAAAGAAGTTAATTATGCTATTGGAATGGAATACTGGTATGATAAACAGTTTGCTTTCCGTGCAGGATATTTTCATGAAGATAAAACAAAAGGTAACCGTAAATATTTCACTCTTGGTGCAGGTTTACGTTACAATGTTTTTGGAATCGACCTGGCTTATTTAATTCCAACAGAACAACGTAATCCATTAGAGAATACACTTCACTTTACGCTGACCTTCGACTTTGATGCTTTCGATGATCAGAATAAGAAGGACGCTGAATAAAGCGTATATATATTACCGATGAAAATAAAAGTGGGCTTTGGCTTCGATGTGCATCAGCTCAAAGAAGGTCTCCCATTTACTTTAGGCGGAATTGTTATTCCTCATCATAAAGGTGCACTTGGTCATTCAGATGCTGATGTATTGATACATGCCATCTGTGATGCTTTGCTTGGTGCAGCAGGATTAAAAGATATCGGACATTATTTTCCTGATACATCTGCTGAGTTTAAAGGCATCGACAGTAAAATACTTTTGACGCGTGTTGTAAATCTTTTAACAGAAAAAGGATATACAATCAGTAATGTGGATGCTACACTCTGCCTGGAGAAACCTAAAATCAATCCTTTTATTGATCAGATGAAAGTTACACTTGCTCCATTAATGAAAATTGATGCGGAGGATTTTTCTATAAAAGCAACAACTAATGAAAAGATGGGATTTGTTGGAAGAGAGGAAGGTGTTGCTGCTTATGCTGTTGCTTTGATAGTTCGGAGTGTTTAGTTCGGAGTTCGGAGAAAAAATGCAGAATTCAGAATGTAGAATTCAGAATTAATTGTCTCAGGATTAAACTTCAAGATTAAATATTCATCATTAAATATTCAACATTAAAAATGATCAAAAGAACGCTGATCATTATGATATTGATGATGAATTATGATTAAAAATTACTCCGTCACTCATCGTCTGTCTTCAGACTACGATGCTATGTAGTTTGAATCTTCAGATTCAGTATACGATTTATGATTATATATAAATTCCAATCTGAAGATTGTTCTACTGAAAAGCTTAGACTGAAGTCAAAGCTTAGAAAAGGGCTGAACCTTCAGATTTCATTTTTTTGAGGTTACAAAACGAAACCTCAAACTTGAGGACGCAATTTGCGACCACAAACTATCTCAATCAGCTTTAAAAATATTTGTCTTGATACTTGTGTCTTGATACTTGATACTATCATTAAGAAACTCTGCTGAAATTGACTGATTGCTTCTCTGCATTACTTAATTGCATTGCAATAACATTATTTTCCGGCAACATTAAATGCGCATCCTTAGTGAGTAAATCAATTGCAACTTCTCTTGCCCGTTCTAAAATTGCCTGATCCTTTGCAAGATCTGCTATGCGAAATTCAAGCACTCCACTCTGTTGTGTTCCGGAGAGATCACCAGGTCCACGTAATTTTAAATCCATCTCGGCAATATCAAATCCATTACTTGTTTCACACATTATTTTCATTCGCTTCCGTGCATCGTTTCCTACTTTATCACCTGTCATCAAAATACAATAACTCTGATCAGCACCACGGCCAACACGTCCACGCAACTGATGCAACTGCGACAATCCAAACCGTTCTGCATTTTCAATAATCATTACAGAAGCATTCGGAACATTAACACCTACTTCAATTACAGTTGTTGCAACCATAATATGTGTTCTTCCGTTTTTAAAATTCTGCATTTCTGCTTCCTTATCCTTTGCTTTCATTCTTCCGTGCACAATGCTTACATGATATTGCGGCCTCGGGAAATCACGGGATATACTTTCAAAACCCGACATTACATTATTCAGATCCAATTTTTCCGATTCGTCAATCAACGGATAAACTATATATATCTGTCTGCCTAAAGCAATCTGTTCTTTCATAAAACCAAAAACAGATAATCGCTGCGATTCAAAACGATGCACCGTTATAACAGGTTTTCGCCCTGCAGGCATCTGATCAATTACCGACACATCAAGATCACCATATAAAGTCATGGCAAGAGTACGTGGTATTGGTGTTGCCGTCATCACCAGCACATGAGGATGTTCTTCTTTTTTCATCCACAAACGCGCACGTTGCTGAACACCGAAACGATGTTGCTCATCAATAACTACCAGTCCTTCTTTTTTAAACTGTACATCATCTTCAATTAAAGCATGTGTACCAATTGCAATTTTTAATGTACCATCAGCAAGCTTTTCCAGGATCTGTTTTCGTTTCGATGCTTTTGTACTACCTGTGAGTAAAGCAATCTCCACATCCATATCTTTCAGCAGATCTGCAATAGTTTCAAAATGCTGTGATGCAAGAATTTCAGTTGGTGCCATTAATGCACATTGATAACCGTTATCAATTGCCATCAGCATACACAACAATGCAACAACTGTTTTACCACTTCCAACATCACCCTGCAAAAGACGATTCATCTGTCGGCCCGAACCACAGTCGAAACGAATTTCTTTCAGCACTCTTTTCTGTGCATCGGTAAGTTGAAAGGGAAGATGATGATGATAAAAATTATTAAAGTACTCACCAATTTTTTCGAATGGAAGACCTCGTTGCTTCTCCATTCTGATTTGCTTACTGATGAGCAATCGCAATTGCAGATAAAATAATTCTTCAAACTTTAAACGGTGCTGCGCCGAATGTAAAACTGTTGTGTTAAGAGGCAGATGCACATTTACCAGTGCATCACGCAACGACATCAGCTTTTCACCTGCAATAATTTTTTCAGAAAGTGTTTCCGGAAGGAACATTGGCATTCCGGCAATTAATGTTTTCTGCAAACGCTAAATTGCTTTACTGTCAACTCCCTTTATTTTCGAAATATCAGTGGTAGAATACACACCCTGAAATCCACCCAGGTTTTTTACTGCTTCATCAGTAAGCTCTTCAATTTCCGGATGAACAACATTTAATTTATTATTGAAAACAGTAGGTTTGCCAAACACTATATATTTTGTTCCGGCGCGGATTTTATCTCTCATCCATTTAATTCCCTGGAACCACACCAGTTCAATGGTACCTGTTTCATCAGCAAACAAAGCAGAAAGTCGTGTTGTACGCTTGTCACCATGAGAAGTAATTTGTTTAATGGTTCCCTTAATCTGTATATATGGATGATCTTCACTTACCTCACTGATCGTATAAAATTTAGAGCGATCAACATAACGGAACGGAAAGTAATGCAGTAAATCATTAAAATTATAAATACCCAATTCCTTCTTCAGTGTTTCGCCACGTTGCGGGCCAACACCTTTTAAATATTCAATGGGAGTTTCAGGATAATTTACAGAAGCCATTCAAAACAAATATATAAAAGAGAACAGTAGTATTCCGGTTTATATAAAAAAACTCCGTTCTTAAATAAGAACGGAGTTGGAACATTCAGCCGGTTGTGAAATTTTAATTCACTTACTGCATTCTTTTCACATTAACGGCATTGAGACCTTTCTTTCCCTCAATCAATTCGTAAGTAACTGAATCGTTTTCTTTTACTTTGTCAGTTAATCCACTGTGATGAACAAAGATCTCTTTGTTCGAATCATCCTCTACAATAAATCCGTAGCCTTTTGATTCGTTGAAGAATTTTACTTTTCCTGTTTTCATTTAATAAGTAATTAAAGAATTAATAGTTGTGAACAATACTGCAAATGTATACAAATATCAAAAGGTCGAAAAACGACGAAAGAATTAATTTTACAAAAAAAATAACGTGGAAGAACTATCAGGTATGATCGTAGATGTAGTGGCTGGCCGGATCGCTGGTGGCACTGTAAAGATTGAAAACGGTAAAATTTCTGCGGTGAATTTTAACAACAGGGAATACCCGAATTACATAATGCCCGGATTTATTGATTCACACATTCACATTGAAAGTTCCATGCTTACTCCCTATGAGTTTGCACGGATTGCACTCATACATGGCACCGTTGCCACGGTAAGTGATCCTCATGAAATTGCAAATGTGTGCGGACTTGATGGTGTTTATTATATGCTTGATAATGCCAGAAATGCCGGATTGAAATTTCACTTCGGTGCACCATCATGCGTTCCTGCTACTTCGTTTGAAACAGCCGGTGCAGTGCTCGATCCTGCTTCCGTGGAAGAGTTACTGAAGCGCGATGATATATTTTATCTCAGTGAGATGATGAACTATCCGGGAGTGCTTTTTAAGGATGAAGGAGTGATGCAGAAAATTGCACTGGCAAAAAAATATGGTAAGCCTGTAGACGGTCATGCTCCCGGACTTCGTGGTGAACAGGCAGGAATTTATATAGCTGCCGGAATCACAACAGATCATGAATGTTTTACTATTGAAGAAGCACTTGATAAATTATCTTTCGGAATGAAGATCCTGATACGGGAAGGATCAGCAGCGCGCAACTTTGATGCACTTGTTCCATTACTGAATGAGCATCATGACCATTGTATGTTTTGTTGTGATGACAAACATCCTGATGAATTAATATATGGTCATATTAATGAACACGTAAAAAAAGCAGTTTCACTTGGGTATGATGTGTTGAAAGTTATTCAGTGTGCAACACGTAATCCTGTTCAACATTATAATATGAATGTAGGATTGTTACAACCTGGCGATCCGGCTGATTATATAATTGTAAATAATTTATCTGAATTTAAAGTTTTGGAGACAGTGATTAATGGAATCACAATGTCAAAAAATGGCATTTGTAATTTACCTTCGAAGAATCATACAACAATTAATAATTTTAATACCAGTAAAAAATCTCCATCAGATTTTGAGCTTGCTGCAAATGGAAATGAAATTCAGGTAATAGATATTATCGACGGTCAGTTAATTACCCGGACACGTATTGCAAAAACTAAAGTAGTAAATGGAAAAGCAGTTGCTGATCCGGAAAATGATATTCTGAAAGTGGCTGTTATCAATCGTTATTCAGATGTAGCTCCTGCAATTGCATTTATCCGTGGCACGGGAATAAAATCAGGTGCTTTTGCATCAAGTGTAGCACATGATTCCCACAATATAATTGTAGCAGGAACAGATGACAATTTTATCACCGCCGCTGTAAATCTTATCATTGCAAATAAAGGTGGACTAAGTGCTGTTACTGATAACGAAGAGTTTGCACTTCCACTTCCTATTGCGGGTTTGATGAGCGACAGTGATGCAGTAGAAACTGGAGAAGGATATGCGAAGGCAGACAGAATGGTTAAGAAAATGGGAAGCAAACTTCGCGCTCCGTACATGTCTCTTTCATTTATGGCACTATTGGTTATTCCACAATTGAAATTAAGTGATAAAGGTCTTTTTAATGGAGATACATTTTCATTTACTGATTTGTTTAAGCAGTAAAAATCAAACGCTTAACTGAATCAACAGGATACCTTTAAAAATTTTACCTAAAGGCACAACATTTTATTATAAAGTACTATACTTTTGTTGCGTATTCAGGAATCACACAACTTCTGTATATAATTTGTCTTAATAGTAAACAAATTGCCAACTTTTTCGTTTCAATAATGAACAAAACAATAAAATGAAGAGCCGGTCATTGCGCACCTTTCTATTTAAACCTTTAGAAATTGCATTTATGCTTGCATTTATGCTATTCCTGGTAAAAGTTGCATTTAAATTATCGTCGGTTGTTTTCTCCTGGTGGACTATCGGCATGTTAGTATTAATAGTTCCGATTTTGTTTGCCTTATTATTCGGCGCTATTTACCTCCTAACATGGATTTTCAATATTGCCAACCAGGAAGTACCTGAATAATTACCGTATCAGCGCTATTGTTCCTGTGCGGCTGATTTCCTTTCCCGATGCATCTTTAATCTGAATCAGGTAACCATAAATTCCCGAAGGACATGGTTTATTTTCAAAAAGTCCATTCCAGGAAATAGTGTTTACTTCTGAATAATAAAGCTGACTGCCATTACGGTTAAAGATGGAAAAGCTTCCTTCTGATTCGGAATTCAGATATCCGGTAAGCACATCATTAATACCATCATTATTGGGTGTGAAGGATGATGGAATAAAAATCAACTGTGGACAATTGTTCTGTACTTCAAAAGTATCGGTTACCTCACAACCGTTTTTATTTTCTGCAACAACCCAATACTTTCCAGAAGTGGAAGGTAGCCATTCAGGAGATGTGCTGTTTTCAGGATACCAGATGGAGTTTACGGATGATGAAACATAATATGTGGGAAAGGAATGATAATCGATACACAATTCTCCTTTTGATATCAGCATCATATCATCCGTGCTTAATTCATTAAGAGTAATCTGATCCGTTGCTACACAGCCTTCATTGTTTACTACTACAGAATAATTGTTCCCTGCAGCCAGACTTCTGAACGAAGAATGATCACCATCAGACCATAAAAATGTAAAACCATTATCAATAATAGAAACATCGATGCTGAGTCCTTCACATAATGCAGTATCATTTCCAAGATCAACTACAGGTTTTTCCAATGCATGAATGGTAGCTGATAAAGTATCCGTTCCGCATGGATAATGAACAAGTGCATGCAATGTGTAATCACCAAAATGTGAACAACTGAAAGTACAATGCATTGCACCTCTGTTAAGAATAGTAACACCGGAATCAGCCATCCATGTTACAACTGCAGAATCTGCAACCGGAGAAAGCTGTGCAGTGTTTATTGTATCATAACATAATTCAGAAATGCTTAACTCCGTTGGTACATCAAAAAAAGTCTGTACAAAATTCGGTAGTCCGAGATTACTGGAATTACCATTGAGGAATGTTGCATATCGGTTATAACCACATAAAGGAAAACGTTTATCAGGATGTTTTATTTCTGCAAGCATGGTACTGATAGCAATAGCAATATATATATTTCCATCTGATGCAATCTGCATTTCACCCCATAAACCGGAGCTGATGGAATCCATCAGGATTTTACTTTGTATAATTTCATTTAATGATGGCAATGTAAGATCAACCTGGTAAAGTGTGTAATTGGATGGTGAATTTATATATAACATTTTTTTTCCCGGTGAAAGTGATGCACCATCAGGATGACTGATTGCCAGCGATGATAAATCCATATTCAACTGAACCTGTCCTGTCTGCCTGTTAAAATTATATATACCAATATGCCCGTCCGGAACCACATTTACAAGACTTCTTCCATCAATACTGAATTCCAGTGCTCCATCAAAATTTGTTGCTCCTGAAATTACAGGTCCTGCAGAAGACACTACAGGAGTGAAATTAATTCCGGTTGATGTAATGGAATAGGAAAAGAATTCATCAGAGTTAAAATTGTGTGTTACCAACCAGAAATCTTTTTTATTTTCCTGGTGAACACCTGCGAGTTTAGAACATAGATTTTGTGCCAGCATTTGATTCCGGAGAATCACTGTACCTCCATTTAAACTCATATCAATAATCGAAAAAAACAATCTGCATCCAGTGGCAGTATCTGTCATATAAAACAGATAATATCTATCAGGTTGTTCAGGTACAGGAATTGAAATTACAGGGTTAAAAGAATTACCGTTAAGATTAATCAAATGCTGATGTTGTGCATTAAAAACGTCTTTACCATTACTGTAAAACAATAAATCACCACTGCAGTTACTCATAACAGTACTGCCTTTTGCTGCAACTAACGGATACTGATTAAAAGAAGCAGCAGTTCCATTTATAAAATCCATTCCTGCATGTGCTCCGAAAACCCACTGACGAACCTGGAATTGCGTAAAGGCAACTTCGGGTAAAAATATCAGTAACATCAGCAGCACTCTCATACTAGCAAATATAATATATAAAAGCCGACAATGCACCATTTGTAAAAGTGCATTGTCAGCAGTAAATAAGAGTTTTTAATTGATAATCATTTTTTGCGTTATAGTCTTTCCGGGAAATTTTGCAGTTACCAGATACATTCCAGGTGCAAAATCTTTTTTACTAATCCGGATGCTCTTACTGGTATCTGCATTATTATATACAGCAACCTGTTTTCCATCAACGGAAGTAATTATGATTTGCCCTTTTTCATTTTTATCTGATGTAAATGAAAGCACTGCATAGTCACTTACAGGATTTGGATAAATATTTATTGAAGTGTTATTGATTTCTGCATGCAGTTCTTCTGTTGAAGTAATTGTTCCTGCTGTATATCTTGCCATAATACTATCAACATCTTCTTGTAACGCAACAATACTTGCAGCTGGTCCGCCGGAACCAGGAAAAGAAGTGGTGAAAGCAATATCAAATGTAAATACCTGGTTTGCATTAAAATTCGGAAGTGAAACTGCACCGATCGCACGAATTTCTGTCGGAGAAATAACGGCACTTGCCATTGTCCACAGTGTAGGATTAGCAGGATCAGTTAATTCAGGGAACATATATAAGCAAGTTGGTGATCCGGCATTCCTGCCATCTGCACCATAAGTTAATGGCAGACCATCTAGCCAGGCTGCATTCATATATTGATAATAATCACCCTGCAGACCCGGGTTTCCACTCGGATCATTATTAACATTTTTATAATAGAGTGTTGATGTTATCTGATGATTCATAAACAGAACACCCTGTGCAGGAGGATTCAATCCATAACCACCTGGACCTTCATCATCAGAATCACCATTATAATAATAGAACATATTTCTGCCAACGTCAGTTCCAAAATAATCATCGTTTGCATTTCCCAAATCGCCATCTGTCCACATTCCAAATCTCACATCATGATAATCAATTCCGGAACGGTTAATTATCTGATACCTGCAAAATACAGTGTTATCAATAAATGGATGTGCAGGATCAGAAAAAGCATAAAACATTCCATGCACTTCAATTTTCATATTTGGATTATTGGTTGCATTCGGCAGAAAATTATCATTACAAATAAAATATATAGCCTGATCGCCGAATATTACAGGAAACTCTCCTAGCTGAGGTTCATAAATCTGATTTGCATTGCCATCAAAGAACGGTGCTAAAACAGGACTGTAATTACTTCCTGAGGGAGCATTTCCCGGCCAGCTTGAAATAGAAGCAGGAATTATATATCCGGGAGTATTCCAGTTTGCAATATGATTTATTATCTCTGCTCTGCTCACCTTCCAAATTAAATTCCATGTGGTGGCATTTCCGGCTGTTGCATTGGAAATATCTAGTGGGCCCGGCCAGAAATTTGCATCCCCTGATTGCCTGTACGTTTGCGCTGCAAGATGAAGCTGGTTGGAGATATCCATTCCGCCCATCCAGATATCTCCTGCAAACATAGTTTGCTTACCGGAACCTTTCGGAACTACGTAATGATTACTCTGACCAACAGGATCCCAGAAGAGTGTTGTTTCATTATAAATCAATGTACGCACATTACCAATATTAAGTGTATCACCTAACAACTGCGCTGTTAAAAGGTTACTTGAACTTATCAATAGAATTAAAGAAGAAAGTATTTTTTTCATGATTTCAGTGTTTTAATTATATATAAGAGACTGAAATAAATCAATCCGTTGCCTGTGTGTTAAATTATTTTATAAATCGCAACCGCAAACCAATTAATGCAGATAATGAACCTTCTTTATATAAAATGGAAGAAGAAGATTTAAACTGATTCTGTAACAATTGTTCAGCCTGTACTCTTATAAAAGGTTGAAACATTCCTCCACCAGCGCGGTTTACTTCAAAAGCTGCCAATGCACTTATCTTTGGTGATGTACTATATGAATTTTTTACTGTGATAGAATTTCCTGTTTCACCTTTTGAATTTATTTCTTCTTTAATGTGATTTAATAAGTAAACACCAACACCTGCATCAACACGCACTTCAACAGCACGATTATGAAAACTTCTTTCTCCCATTATATATACTTGTGTTGTCTGCAGACTCCAGTTTACATCTGCCGTATTTTTTAATGCAACTTTAGTATAGCTGGTGTCAGTAATAGTTATCGGAACCGGTGGATCAAATGGTGAAATAATAAATCCCTGACGTGTTCTTATTGTCTGTTGTAAAATTTCTTCGGTGGTCATAAATTTCCAGCTGTAATTTTTATGCGACTGACCAACACCTGCGACGAGATTCCATTTTTCTGAGAGTGGATATTCAAACAACAATTGAAATACTGTTCCATTTGCAGTTTTGCGTGAATGATCTTCTGTTATTACTGCTTCATCAGATGTTTTCACTATGCCATCAATAAATGATGTTCCGGAAGCAATACGTAACCCGGGATATATCTTAAATTTATGTTTAGTATTTGTATCTCCATTTATATATTTTAATGAATCCGGGTCTTCTTCCACATTAAAAGGAAACACTGGAAGTAATTCTGCCCGTAACATATTTTCTCTGGAATCTAACCTGGAATTATTACCTGATAGCAACTTGTTTTTCCTTTTCTTATTTAAAGTTGATGGAAGTATGCTTGCATTCAGGTTTTCATTCACTGTATTAACTGAATTTTCTTTAGTTGTGTTTCCAGTTGTTTTATTTACTGATGAATTATTTTCTGAATGGTTTATTCTTTCTGTATTTTTTTCAGTGGGAATTGAATTTGCTTTTTGCAGCGAATTATTTTCTGAATTATTATTGTCGCTATTTTTTTCATTGATTGAAACTGCTGCGTCAGTTGAATGATTATTATCAGCCAACACAACTGAATTCGTATTTACCTCAGTGTGTTTGTACTGATTTACAACTTTAACAGATGAAGATGATAGTGATACTGAAGGAGCATTATGAATACCAAGGAAGGAGAGTAAAGAAACAGTAACAACAACATCCTGAAAAAATAATCCATTGAGCGAACTGAGCCAGCCGAAAAATTTCCTGTCACTTGTTTTCTTCTCAATACGTTTCCAGAGGTATCCGGGCACCTCTTCTTCTCTGTTGTCCAGCTTTTTTCTTACTGCTGAATCAAACAGGTCATCATCATTTCTTTTCATCACCTTTATATATTGATTGTACTATTGTATTTTCATTCTGAAGTATCAGCTTCTGCAATTGCTGTCGTGCTTTCACCAGTTGTGAACGTGATGTACTTTCCTGTATGTGCATAATTCCGGCAATTTCAGCATGACTGTATCCATCAATTGCATACATATTAAAAACCATCCTGTATCCTTCCGGCAAGGATGCTATCATTTGCAGAAGTTCCCTTGCGTTTAACTGATCAATAATGGTAACAGCATCTGTTTGTAAATCGAAATGCGCATCAATTGACTCATTAATAAAATCTTTATGCTTCTTCCATTTCCTGATGGCAATGCGGATCATTATCGAACGGATCCATCCTTCCAGGGAACCATCTCCTTTAAACTGATTGATCTTTTTAAAAACCGTAATAAACCCTTCCTGTAAAACATCTTCAGCATCATCCCTGTTCCCGGCGTAACGGATGCAGACTGCCATCATACGTCGCGAATATTTCTGAAACAGGAGTTCCTGCGCTTTCCTGTCACCGGAAATCACCAGCTTTACCAATTCTGTTTCTGTTAGTTCACGTGCAGGCATAATTAATTCTTAAGTGAAAGAGACAGGAAGTTCTGATTCCGCTGCCTGGCATTTCAAAATAAACAGGATTAATTTAGTTAAAAAAGTGATGAGGCAATGAAGTGATGAGGTAATGAAGTACATTTTCTTCAAACTAAAAACCCAAAGCTCATCTCTCAAAATATCGAATATTGAACAAGGAATAATGAATGTCGAAGTGAAAAATTTTCAATCATAATAAATCATCAATATCATAATGATCTGCGTGCTTATTTATCATTTCGAAATATTGAATATTTAATTTTGAAAATTGAAGTTGCTTATATCTTCTGATTTCAATTCTGCATTCTTCATTCTGAATTTACTCCGAACTCCGAACTAATCACTCCAGCCTTTACAAAGTAGCTTTCATATGCTTCATCACTTTCGTTGCAAAAACAAAATCATTCAGTTCTTTATTATCTGCTGTTTTTAAATCATGATAATTCCCTTCCCACCATTTCTTTCCCTGATATATAAAAACAATTTTTTCACCGATCTCTGTCACTGAGTTCATGTCGTGTGTATTGATTACAGTTGTGGTTTGAAATTCCTCAGTGATTTCCTTGATGAGATTATCAATTACAATACTTGTTTTAGGATCAAGTCCTGAATTAGGTTCATCACAAAAGAGATATTTAGGATTCATAGAAATAGCACGTGCAATTGCAACACGCTTTTTCATACCACCGCTTATCTCTGAAGGAAAAAGTTTATTTACATTCTGCAGGTTCACTCTGTTGAGGCAAAAATTAACACGTTCCAGTTTCTCTTTATAGGTTTTATCAGTAAACATATTCAGCGGAAACATCACATTCTGTTCTACAGATAATGAATCAAACAATGCACCTCCCTGAAATACCATTCCTATTTCCTGTCGTATCGGTTTGCGTTCAATAAACGACATGTTACTGAAATTTCTTCCGTCAAAAAAAACAGCACCTTTATCAACTTCAAATAAACCAATTGCACATTTCATCAAAACAGTTTTTCCTGAACCACTTTGTCCGATAATGAGATTTACTTTTCCTTTTTCAAATGAGCAGGATACATCTTCCAGTACTTTTTTAGCACCAAAATGTTTTGAAATATTTTTAATTTCAATCATGCAAGTATCAGTAAGGTAAGTATGTAATCAAAAATTAAAATTAGAATACTGCTGAATACAACTGCCTTTGTACTGCTTTGCCCGACTTCCAGTGCTCCACCTTCCGTATAAAAACCATGGTAGGATGAAACACTCGTTATTATATATGCAAACACAACAGTTTTAATCAGCGCAAATGTGATATTAAAAGGGATAAACTGATCCTGTATACCTTTTATATAATCAGCAGAAGGAATAACACCTGATGCTTCTCCTGCAATCCAGCCTCCTATAATACCTGCAAACATGGAAATGATTACCACAAAAGGACAGATAATCATTGCTGCAACTATTTTCGGAAGCGTGAGATATCCCGAAGAATTTATTCCCATGATTTCGAGAGCATCAATCTGTTCAGTAACACGCATGGTTCCAACTTCTGATGCAATACCGGAACCTACTTTTCCGGCAAGAACAAGCATAATAATGGTTGGTGAAAATTCTATAATAATAGAGTCGCGCGCAACCACTCCAACCACATATAATTGAACAAGCGGATTTACCAGGTTATAAACTGTCTGAATGGTAATTACTGCTCCCATGAAAACAGAAGTAAGAATCACAATTCCCATCGCACCAACTCCAATGGAATTCAGTTCATGCATTACCTGCCTGCGATAAACTTTAAATTTTTCAGGCTTCACAAAAAGGCCCTTCATAAAAAGCCAGTATCGCCCTATATCAAACCACATGTTTTTAAACATCGGGATAAAAATAGTGAAAAGGAATGTGGTGTTTTGTGCGTGGTACCGGGAGTTAGTTAACAGGAATAAAGATTTGTGATTAGTGAATATTTACCTGGAATGGTTGTTTTGTTACTATCAATAAATCAGGAATTTTACCGTTAGCTACAAGGACAGATTCAATACTTATTCTTTTACATTTGTGATGATGAAAAAACAACATGCAATGCAACTGGCACTCGTTTTTTTCCTGCTCATTTTTGTGGCTCAGGGATGTAGTCTTTTCAAGAAAAAATGCGATTGTCCTTCATTTGGTGGCAAAGGCAAGTCGCACCATAGTGGTGGCCCGGGATGGTAACCTGATAACAATCAGTCTTAAATTCTATCCACATTTACTTTCTGTACCTTTTGAATTACATATCTTTGGATCGATTCTAAATAAGGTAGCTCATGAAGCAGGGTGAAATGACATTAAGCCAACTAGCAAAAGGAAAAAGTTGTGTAATTGAGTCTTTTACTGACGAGGTGATGAAGCAGAAATTGCTGGAGATGGGTTGTCTTCCCGGTGAAATTATAACCATTGATCGTTTTGCTCCTTTTGGCTGCCCGATGGCAATTGATGTTTCGGGCTCCATTCTCAGTATAAGGATGGATGAAGCAGATCATATTATCGTTAAACCCATTATTTAATTAAGTGCAATTAACTCAAGCTGCTGCGGAAAAAACCTTTGTTAAACAGGGACGCACCCGGGTTGCCCTTCTCGGGAATCCAAACAGTGGAAAAAGTACGCTCTTCAATCTGTTTACCGGACTTAATCAGAAAGTTGCCAACTTCCCCGGTGTTACAGTAGAAAAAAAAACGGGCTTTTGTAAAATCTTTAATTCTATTTCCGGTTCTCCCACTGCTTTTGAACTGATCGATTTACCCGGAACCTATAGCCTTTATCCGAAATCACCTGATGAAAGAATTCCATTCCAGGTTTTGTGCGATCCAAGAGATGAAAGTCATCCTGACATTGTAATTGTAATTGCTGATGGAACAAATCTGAAAAGAAGTTTATTCCTCGCATCGCAGGCAATTGATTTAAAAA
>JBDTVD010000046.1:0-15792 GCA_040007375.1 Bacteroidota bacterium
GTGAAGATGAAAGCCATAGCCTTAAAAGGATAATAAATACACTATTAAATCAACCCGTTTTGATAATGACGGAAGATGATGGACTGGCATTAAGAGGAAGCTGTATCAATTTTATCATTGTTGATGGCCGGTTGAAAATGGAGTTCAACAAAAACAATATGGAAAGCAGGAATCTCAAAATTGCTTCCGAATTACTCGAGCTTGGAAAAATAATTACTAACTGATCTATATTCCCGATGATCACAAATAAAATTGAATATAATATAATCAGAAGAAAGGCATAATGAAACCTCTATCAAACAAGTATATATATAGCTGCCTTGTTGCTTTGATGCTGGGGATTAACAGCACCTATGGTCAGATTGATACTACAGCGAATCCGGATAACATCAGTTTGAAAGAGCTACTTATGACCAGAGTGACAACAGTGAGTAAGACTTCTCAATCACTGGATATTGCTCCCGCTACTGTAATGGTAATTACGCGTGAACAGATCAGGGCAAGAGGATATCAATCGTTACTGGATGTAATGTATGATTTACCGGATATTAAAGTGGATGATAAAATATATTCAGTAATAAGAAACACATTTACAATAAGAGGAACACAGGGGCAGGAAAAATTTGTGATACTGCTTGATGGTATACGTATTAATTCTCCTACAGGAGAAGCAATGCCCATAATGGAAAATTATCCTGTAAATGTTGCTGAACAGATAGAAATTGTTTTTGGGCCTGCTTCCGCTCTTTATGGTGCTGATGCTGTATCAGGTGTTATAAATATCATCACTAAAAAGAATCTGTCTAAAAAAGATATTACTGTTGAAGCGTCTTCTGTTGCCGGCACTTATGGATATACAAACAATACACTTCTCATCACAAAAAAAATAACTGATCGTGCAAGTATTGTCGTATCAGGTCAGTATTCTTACGACAAGGGAGTTGATTACAGTTCCTATTATAAAGATGACAGTGCGCTAAGTGTTGCATCCTACAACGATGGAACACTCAATTCCTTTTACGGACCTTATACACCTGTTACACCTATCAGCAGCGGCAAGTACCAGGCTCCACTTGAAGCATACAATATATATGCATCACTTCGTCTTTCTGATTTTTCGTTCACGTTCTTCCGTAACGATTTCACAATACCAACATCATTTGGCAGCAACACGAGCAACGCCATCTACAATAAAGATGTGTATATGAGGCAAAGCATACAGGTAGCTGATGCAAACTATAAGAAAACAATCGGTAAAATCACTTCTACTTCACATCTTACAAGCAGTCAGTACAATCTGCATCCGGGATCAAACTACAGAAATCTTTATACATCCATGGAAAGGGCATATAAATACTCTTTCTGTTCAATGGTTAGAGGTGAAGAACAGCTTGATTATATATATTCAGATAAACTTCAGTTTACAGGAGGTATAAGTCTTGAAAGATACAGTACTCTTCCACAAAGTACAGACCTGAATGATCCGGTGAATACTGATGATTACATTCATGGCAGTTACCGGGGAACTAAAAATTATTACAGCCCGGATGGACTTGATGCACAGTTCTACTTTCTTAAATATACGAATGTCGGAACCTATCTGCAGGCTCAATATGCTCCTGTTAAGAAAATTAATATAACACTTGGTGCACGCTACGATATTAATTCACGCTATGGAAAAACTTTTAATCCCCGTGTTGGAATTGTATATAAACCAAATGAAAAAACCACTATTAAAGCTCTTTATGGAAGAGCCTTCCTGGCACCCACGGGTTCGGATTCATATGCACAGTATGGTTCCTTTGATACACAGGATTCCGGTAAAACATTTCACTCCTATTTCCTGCATCTTCCAAATCCTGAATTAAAACCTCTCATTTCAAAAAATGCAGAAATGAGCATCCACCAATATCTCAGCAACAACTTCAGCATTACCCTGGATGGTTATTTTACCAGCCTTTCAGGATTACATGCATTAGCAGATGATAATACTTCAACGCATTTATATAATAACAGCTTTAAAGGAATTCCTGTTGATTATATTGAAGTTTTCATTAATGCGGGTAAACAGGAAAATTATGGTGGAAGCATCCAGCTGAATTATAAATGGTCGGCAGGAAGAATACGTGCCAGTTCGTATGCAACATTAAGCTACGTAAATGGCAAAATAAACAGTGCAGAAAAAGAATCGGAAGAATTAGTGCCTGACCTCGCCCTGGAATTTATTTCACCGTTTATGCTTCATGGAGGGACAGATCTAAAATCAGGGAAATTTATTTTTTCTACACGTTTTACGCTCTTGTCTGCTCAGCATATTGCAGGAACTGCAGATACACTTAACAATATAATTCAACGGCAGGAAATTCCGGGATATATATTAATGAACCTTTCTTTGAGATACAACATTACAAAAACTATTGCAGTATTTGCCAATGTTAAAAATGCATTAAATCAGAGATATCGGAATACCAGCTTTAATATGGATCTTAATAAAGACACAGATGTCTTCCATGGTCAGCCTGAAGATCCCATGCGGATACAGGCTGGCATCAATGTGAATTTGTAAACCCTATTATAAAACAAGTATGACTTTCAACATTAAGAAAAGAATATATATCAGCTTTTTCATTCTGGCATCCATCTTTGTAGTGAATGGTGTTATAATCGTTGCAACGATACGATATAACAACACACTATCACGAAATATTTCTACGGTTATAGATCCAAGTCTCAGATCACTGAATGATTTTAAGATGCAACTCATTTTATCGAGAGAGTATTCAATAAACTGGGTCTTTTTAAGATCCAATGAGGAATACAAAAAAGAGCTAAAGGAAATTCAAAATGTTAAATATCCAAAATCAAAACAAAAACTACTTGCACTATCATCCTATTGGAGCAATTCAATAACACGCGACAGTTTAAACAGTTTATTCAATAACGTTGAAAGTTCATTAGTAGAGGAGCATAAAATAATGAAACTCCTTTCTACATTTGAAAATTATGATGAGCCTACAATAAAATTTTCGGCCGAAGAGATCCTGGAGGACGAAGTAATTCCACTAACAAATGCCTCCATCAATTCAGTAGAAAATATCATTTCCGACATCAACACAATCAAAGCTGTAGAGGAAACAAAAGTAGCGCGCGCCTCTCTTTTCATCCGTATTCTTATTGCCAGCATTTCTGTTGCAATTATTCTGCTGGCTTTTGTTCTTGCAAAATATATGGGGAAAATTATTATCCGTCCTATAAATAAAATTATAGATATAGTAAACGACCTGGGAAAAGGAATTACAAAAAAAGTAGACTATAAAGTAAGTAATGATGAAATCGGTTCAATGGTTCATGCTGTGAATCATCTTTCTGAAAACCTTCATGCCTCTGCTTTGTTTGCAAAGGAAATCGGTAACAGAAATTTCAATATAGACTTTGTACCATTAAGTTCAGAAGATAAACTTGGACAGGCATTAATAACCATGCGTGACAATCTTAAATCGAGTGATGAAAGTCTGAATGAAGCACAACGCATTGCACTCCTTGGAAACTGGGAATGGGATATTAAGAAGAACAAAATATCCTGGTCGGATGAACTGTTCAGAATTCTTGATCTGGAGCCGGGAGATTTTAAACCCACCTATGAGGATTTTCACAATTTCATTCATCCGGATGACAAAGAATATGCTGGTAGTTTTCTTGCAAAATGTGCCAAAGACCATCAGCCTTACTCCTATGAAACCAGATTGATTAGCAGGAAAGGAGTTGTAAAATATATATATGCAATGGGCAAAGTAATGCTCAATGAAAAATCTGTAATTGTTAAGATACACGGAATTGTTCAGGACATTACTCAACGAAAGAAGGAACAGCAGGTGCTGGAAGAAACGCATAACCAGTTACAAACTCTGTTCAATAATATTGATGAAGTGTTTTTTACTGTAGATATAGAAAGCCAACAGGTACTGCAGATTTCACCAGCGTGCAATAAAGTGTATGGCTATCCTGAAAAGTCCTTTTACGAAAATGTAAATCTCTGGAAAGAAGTTGCATTGCAGGAAGACGTAGAAATAATTGATAAAAGTTATCCCTTAATGCTTGCCGGAAAATCCATTTCGCATGAATACAGAATTCATCATACGGATGGTTCTATACATTGGATAGAAACGAAAATAACTCCAACATTGAATGACTCCGGCAAGCTGATCAGGATAGATGGTGTTACATCAGACACAACTAAAAGAAAAGAAGACGAAGCAATTCTGAAAGCGAACCTTGAAGAATTAAAAAAGACGAATGCTGAACTGGACAAATTTGTTTACAGTGTTTCGCACGACCTCAGAGCACCGTTGCTTTCTATGCAGGGAATTATTGATATAGCTGCAGAAGAAACTATTGAACCTCTCACCGGTGAATACATGGGCATGTTGAGAGGAAGCGTGAGCAGGCTGGATAATTTCATAGGAGAAATTCTTGATTATTCAAGAAATGCGCGGCTGGATGTGAAAGGAGAAATAGTGGATGTTGAAAAACTGCTCAATGAAATTATTGAAAGCCTGAATTACCTGATTAAATCAAGTAACAAAATAAAAGTACAGGTTTCCATTCCAAAACAGGTAACCATTTTTACCGACAAAAGAAGACTCCGTGCTGTTTTGAAGAATCTCATCAGTAATGCAATCAATTACCGGAATACAGAAATTGACAATCCTTATGTTCAGATAAATGTTAACGCTGGTTCAAGTGAAGTACATATTGAAATAGCCGACAATGGAATCGGAATAGATGAAGAGTTTCACCAGAAAATATTTGAAATGTTTTACCGTCACTCCGAAATTTCCACCGGTTCCGGACTTGGTTTATATATAGTAAAAGAAGCAGTGGACAAAATAAATGGAAAAATCAATGTATTGTCAAAACCAGGTGAAGGAACCACAATATCACTAAACATACCCACCTTATTGTTCCAATAAATCAATTCAAAAAAATAACAGATGTTACCAATAAATGATTACAGCCAGCAGGTAAAACTGAAGTCTGACAGGATGATGAATCACTTTCTTGCAGGCTTTTTTATTACCGGTTTAATATTCGCGGGTTTCTACGACACCTGGATTATTGCACTGTGCGTAGGAAGCATTTCGCTGTTTGCCTATTATCTCACAAAATATATATGGCCTGAATCTAATGCTTATCAATATGTGCTGAGCGGTGTATTTGCTGTCTTCATGGCGCAATATATATTCCAGATGCATGGATTATTTGAAATGCACTTTGTAGCTTTCATAGGAAGTGCCATCCTGATCACATATCAGAACTGGAAACTACAGATTCCTATTGCAGTGGCAGTTGTTATTCATCATGCACTATTTGGATACCTGCAGTTCATGGGTATGAGTTCCATCTATTTTACACAGTTGGAGTATATGGATCTAAGCACCTTTATTATACATGTGTCATTTGCATCCTTTATATTTTTTCTTTGTGGATTATGGTCTTATAATATTAAAAAATATACAGAACAGTTTATCAAACAGAGTTATGAAATCGGCAGGCTGCAGATTGCAGATAAACAAAGGGAAGAATTATGTAAGGCGAATATGGAACTGGACAAATTTGTATACGGCGTTTCACATGATTTACGTGCACCATTAAAATCAATTTCAGGTATTGTAACCATAACGGAAGAAGAAACAACAGATCCTGCTATTAAAGAATACATGGAGATGATCAAGGGAAGTATTACCAGGCTGGATGATTTCATTGTTGACATTCTTAATTATTCACGTAATGCACGGGCAGAAATCAGAGAATCAGATGTTGATTTTGAAGGGATGCTGAAGGATATAAAAGAAAATCTGAAGTACATGGGTGATGATCATCGAATGGTAAATATTTACTTAAATATAAATAGCAAAAAACCATTCCGTTCGGATAAGTCGAGGATCAGCGTAGTATTAAACAATTTAATTTCTAATGCCATACGTTATCAGAATCCGTCAGTTACTGATGCATATGTTGAGGTAAATGTGATTACTGATGAAACGGAAGCTGTAATTACCATAAAAGATAATGGTATTGGCATCAATAAAGAGCAGCATGCTAAAATTTTTGAAATGTTTTACAGAGTTACCGAAAATTCTGTTGGTTCCGGGTTGGGTTTATATCTGGTAAAAGAAACCATTGATAAACTGAATGGACTAATTCAAATTGATTCAGAACCAGGCGTGGGGACATCATTCAAACTTAACATCCCCAATTTATTTCATCAGATATAAAACAAGCTAATATATATAATTATATGGAAACAGAAACATTTATATTCAAAAAAGTAATGATCATCGACGATACTAAAATTGATCGTTACATTGCTTCACACACAATGAAAAAAACCAATTTCGCCAGGGAGATCATTGAATTTGATCTTGCAAAAAAAGCGATTGTTTACCTTGAAGAAAACCAGCATTTGCCAGAGGCTCTTCCGGAAATAATTATTCTTGATGTGCGCATGCCGGAGATGGATGGCTTTCAGTTTCTTGAACGTCTTTCCCTTCTTCCTCAGTCGTTAAAACAAAGTTGTTGCATTGTAATGCTGTCATCTTCTCTTGACCCGGCGGATCACGATCGTGCAGAAAGAAATCCTGTGGTGAAAAAATTTATGAATAAGCCACTGAGCAAAGCAAACCTGGAGGAAATAAAAAAACTATACTCCGACTTTCATCAGACAGAAAAAGTATCCGTTTAACTGTAGTGATTTCATTCTAAAAACAAGACCAAAATCAGGAGTGTGAAAAATTATACTCCTTTATATTATTCGTTTAATATATAATCTCAAAAATGCATTACAAAATCACACATACTGTCAGAAAATCAGCAATCATCTTCCTTGCATTGCTGACAACCTTCCTGCAAAAAGGATATTCGCAAACAGACTCTCTGGAAACTGTTGAAAAGGCAAATTCCAGTCTGCAGCAACTTCTTAATATGCAGGTGGTATCTGTTTCAAAAAAATCAGAAGATCTTTTTAATGCGCCATTGTCGGCTTCTGTTGTTACGGGCGACGAAATAACCAAAGCAGGATGCACCTCCATTATGGAAGCATTGAGACTTGTTCCGGGAATGATTGTGAGGGAACAAACCAATGGCAACTACGACATTCATATTAGAGGAATGAATGATGCTTCTCCCAATGCTCCATTTGATGGAACGGCAACAACCACTCTTGTGATGATTGACAACAGGCCTATATATAATTATCTGCGCGGAGGAACCTTCTGGGAAACCCTGCCTGTTGATCTTAATGATATTGAACGGATAGAAGTAGTACGCGGACCGGCAGCAGCTTTATACGGACCAAATGCTGTGAACGGAGTAATAAATATTATCACTAAAAAAATAAAGAACAATGGTATATATATAATTGCGAACGCCAAACAGGGAGGACAAAATACCTTTATTAATAATGGTTCACTAGGATATCGTGCAAAAAACTGGAGTATGATTGCTTCCGGAAACTATCAGTCAAGGGAACGTTCACAGGATTCTTACTATGAACTTTTCAGAAACGAATGGCTGGACCATCCTGATTATATGGTAGGCATGCTTGGAGATACAACCTACAATTTTGATCAGCGTTTTCCTGATCCTGAATTAGCAGTGGAAAAATATGCAGGAAACATTTTTATGAATTATGAACCAGCCCGTGATGTCAACTTTCAGTTCAGTTCCGGTACACAACATTCAATAGCGCAGAAAGTAGCTACTGACAATGGAACATTCCCTTTATCCTGGGTTTCTTCTGAATCTCATTATGCAGACTTACATGCAGGGATAAAACAATTTACAGCGCAGCTTTCCTACAATTCAGGAACACAGAGTCTCACTTATCAAAAAGGAAATACTTATGATTTTAATTCAATGGACGCTAATGTGGAATATAATTATGTAAGAAATAATTTTACACTTAAGCCCGGAATAAGTTACAGAAGTGCAGTGTACGACGATACTAAATATTCAGACCTTCTCACTAAAACAGGGATGTTTAATGCAAAAGGTGAGATTACAACTCAATCAGCTTCACTTCGTGCAGAGTATAAATTTTTCAATAAAAAGTTGCGGTTGGTTGCAGGAGCTTCCATAAGTAAATTTAATTTACCCGACACTATTTATCCCTCCTATGAACTTGCAGCAACTTATACTCTTAATAAAAAACACCTCTTCCGTGTGGTTTGCTCCAGTTCTCCAAGATCGTCTAATATATATGATGCTTACATCAATCAGGAAGTTAGTTATTTCCAGTCAGGATATAAAAAGTATACACATATTGTACTTGAAGGAAATAAGGATCTTAAGTTACTTACCTCTCAGCTTTTTGAAGTTGGTTATCGCGTAAAATTAACTTCACAGCTTAACATGGACCTTGAAGTTTTTAATGTTTATTCGAAAAACTTTAACAGCCTGGTAAGTGCTGATACAGAGACTTCACTTCAGGGCACCGACACTATAGATAAATTACCGATTATGCCCACTCAGCTTCCCCTTGAACAAACCGAGCAGGGAATCACACTTTCTGTTAACTATATTTCCAGAAAGTTACAGATAAAACCATTTGTTACTTTTCAACAGACTAAAATAAAAAACTATTCCACCTATCATAATACCGCCAACGCATCATACTTTACAACACAGAATATGAATCCTGCTGAAAATAATATATATTCAGCTATGGGAACAGAGTCCATAATAAAAAGTACACCTGCTATATTTGGAGGAGCTACAATTAATTACTCCCCTGTTCCGAAGTTTAACTTCAATGTGAGTTCCTATTATTTCTCCGCTCAAACAGTTTACCATATCAGTAATATTCTTTTCAGAGATGGAATAAGAGGTGTTGATTACATACACTCAAAATTGATAATAAATGCCACCGTTTCTTACCAGGCCTTAAAACATGTAAAGCTATTTATTACCGGTAAAAATATATTGAATGATACTTCGAGGGAATATTTTAAAACAGATACAACTCCTTTTACGATTCTGGGTGGTGTTAATTTTGAACTTCCTTAATAAGAAGAGTTGTGAGCTGTAAGTTCGGAGATTAGTATCAAGACGCAAGTATCAAGTATCAAGACTTAGTTCGTACTTCATTTGTGAGATCATTCTTTTACTTCAATATTCGAAATTTAATATTTCAGGCAAGCACAATTTTAGTTCGGAGTGTGTAGTTCGGAGAAAAATGCAGAATTCAGAATTACTCTGTGTTTCTGTGATCTCTGTGTGAAAAAGCAAATGAAAAATAGAACGCAGATATTTATGATTGTGACGATTTATTATGATTAATGAATCTAAACTTCGACATTCGAAATTCCTTGCTTTTCATTCTTCGTATTCATTTTTCATGAAGGAGAAGAACGATATTCGATATTCTTTGATGATGCACTTAATCACTTAATCACCTAATCATTTAATCACAAAAAAGCATCAGACTTTAACTTTATGATGCAGTAGTTGACGAACATTATCTGCAATTGCATTAGCATCATAGTGACATTCATTGTATAGTTCACTCTGCTCACCGTGTTCAATAAATTCATCAGGAATTCCCAGACGAACTATTGTTGCAGAATAATTATTATCCATCATAAATTCTGCAACTGCTGTTCCGAATCCGCCCATGATAGCACCATCTTCAACAGTAATTACCTTTTTATATAAAGAAAACACTTCATGCAGCATTACCTGGTCAAGTGGTTTTACAAAACGCATATCGTAATGTGCAGGATACAATCCTTCTGTTGAAAGAATATCACAGGCTTTCACTGCAAGATTTCCAACATGGCCAATAGTAAGTATTGCAACTTCTTCTCCTCCTCTTAATTTCCGTCCCTTACCAACTAGTATTGCTTCAAATGGTTTACGCCAATCTACCATCACACCATTTCCTCTCGGATAACGAATAGAAAACGGACCCATATTATCATGCTGTGCTGTATACATCAGGTTTCGTAATTCCTGTTCATTCATAGGAGCAGCAACAATCATATTCGGAATACAACGGAAATACGGAATATCAAATGCACCATGATGCGTTGGTCCGTCTGCACCTGCAACACCGGCGCGATCCAAACAAAATACTACATTCAGTTTCTGCAATGCCACATCATGCACCACCTGGTCGTATGCACGCTGCATGAAAGAACTATATATATTGCAGAAAGGAATCATTCCCTGCGTCGCCATACCTGCTGAAAATGTTACAGCATGCTGTTCAGCAATACCTACATCAAAAGCACGGTCAGGCATTTCTTTCATCATAATATTTAATGAACATCCACTCGGCATTGCAGGTGTAACACCAATGATGCGTGAATTCATTTTCGCAAGTTCCACTATTGTATGTCCGAAAACATCCTGATACTTCGGTGGCTTTGCTGCTGTTTCAACCGGCTTAAAAATCTCTCCGGTAATTTTATCAAACAATCCCGGTGCATGCCACTTGGTCTGATCTTCTTCTGCAAGTTTAAATCCTTTTCCTTTAACAGTCAGACAATGTAAAATTTTCGGACCGGGAATTTTCTTCAGGTCATTCATCACTTTCACTAAATGATCCACATCATGACCATCAATCGGCCCGAAATAACGGAACTTCAGTGATTCAAATAAATTACTCTGTTTCAGCAATGCACTCTTCACAGCATTCTCCACTTTCTGTGCAATAGCCTGTGCATTCGGGCCAAACTTGCTGATCAATCCGAGCATCTTCCACACTTCATCCTTCATTTTATTATAAGTTCTGGATGTAGTAATGTCGGTTAAATATTCTTTCAGAGCACCCACATTCGGATCGATGCTCATGCAGTTGTCGTTTAATACAACAATGAGATTGGAATTTTCCACACCAGCATGATTGAGTGCTTCGAAAGCCATTCCTGCAGTCATGGCACCATCACCGATCACTGCAATATGCTGCTTCTTTTTATCACCTTTCAATCGCGAAGCAACAGCCATTCCCAATGCTGCAGAAATAGAAGTGGAGCTATGACCAACACCAAAAGTATCGTACTCACTTTCGCTCCTTTTAGGAAAACCGCTGATGCCTTTATAAATTCTGTTTGTATGAAAACTATCTCTTCTGCCGGTGAGAATTTTATGTCCGTAAGCCTGATGACCTACATCCCACACCAATTGATCAACAGGAGTATTAAACACATAATGCAATGCAACTGTAAGTTCCACCACACCCAGACTGGCACCAAAATGACCACCGTTTACGGAAACAATATCAATAATATACTGGCGGAGTTCCTGGCTGACCTGCTTAAGCTCTGAGGGCTTTAACTTTCTTAAATCTGATGGAAAGGTGATCTTTTCTAACAGGGGCCCTGGTTTAACCTGGTTCATTCGTGCTGGTAAAGTGTCTGTTTATAGAGGGCAAATGTACAACAATATGCCGTGGTAATGAAGGATTGATAACGCAGTTTTTCAGGATGGATTGTTGAAGAGACTATTGTTTTTTCAATTACCGGACGTATATATAATCACTATTAAAAACAGAGTTAACAGAATCGCATTAAATTTGCCGCCTTCCAAAATCAGTATCGATGAAACATATTTCAGTAAAAGCACTCTTAGAAGGCGCACAAACAGGGAAAGAAATAACCGTAAAAGGTTGGGTTCGTACACGCAGAGGTAATAAGAATGTTGCTTTTATTGCTGTTAATGATGGCAGCACTATTCATAACATTCAGGCAGTTGCTGATCCGGTGAAAATGGAAGAAGAGTTGAAAAGAGTAACAACCGGTGCATGCATTGGTATTACCGGAATTCTCGTTCAGTCGCAGGGACAAGGTCAGGCTGTGGAAATACAGGCAGAAAAAATTGTTATTTATGGCGATGCAGATGCAGAAACATATCCGTTGCAGAAGAAAGGTCATACATTGGAATTTTTAAGAGAGATTGCACATTTACGTCCGCGTACAAATACATTCGGTGCAGTGTTGCGTATCCGTCATCATTTAGCATTTGCAATACATCGTTTCTTTAATGACAATGGATTTTTTTATCTGCATACTCCTATCATCACAGGATCAGATGCTGAAGGTGCAGGTGAGATGTTTCATGTAACAACTCTTGATTTGAAAAAACCACCGCTTACTGAAGAAAGTGATATTAATTATAAAGAAGATTTTTTTGGTAAAGAAACCAACCTCACTGTTTCCGGACAATTAGAAGGCGAGTTAGGTGCAATGGCATTAGGGAAAATATATACGTTCGGACCAACATTTCGTGCTGAAAATAGTAATACACCACGACATCTTGCAGAGTTCTGGATGATTGAACCGGAAGTTGCTTTTAATGAACTGGAAGATAACATGGATCTTGCGGAAGAGATGATGAAATATGTAATCAGTTATGCATTGGAAAGATGTGCGGATGATATTTCATTTCTAACTAATTTATATGATAAAGAATTAACAGCTCGTTTGCATGCAGTTGTAAATACACCATTCATGCGATTGACTTATACAGATGCTGTTGAAATATTAAAACAACATAATGCAAAGTTTGAATTTAAAGTGGATTGGGGAACTGATCTTCAGAAAGAACATGAGAATTATCTGGTTGATCATTTCAAAGGACCTGTGATACTTACTGATTACCCAAAAGACATTAAAGCTTTTTATATGAAGCTGAACAGTGATGGAAAAACTGTGCGTGCAATGGATATTCTTTTTCCATGGATCGGAGAAATTATTGGTGGTTCACAACGTGAGGAAGATCATGATAAATTATTGCAGCGTATGACAGAGATGCATATTCCTGAAAAGGATCTGTGGTGGTATCTTGAAACCAGAAAATTTGGTACCTGTCCGCATGCTGGTTTTGGTTTAGGTTTCGAACGATTGGTATTATTTGTAACAGGAATGAGTAATATCAGAGATGTAATTCCTTTTCCACGCACTCCGAAAAATGCAGAATTCTGATGAGTGCCGAGTGCCGGGTGCTGAGTGCCGGGGGAAAAAAATTTCGTAAGAATTTTCTTCAGCATATAGTACTAACAAAAATCTTTGTAGTGCTTTTCCGTTTGATTAACTGCCTTAACTTTGTCGCTTATGCTTAAGCAGGGACTTTATCAGAAGTTATTACAGAAGTTATCTCCTCAACAGATTCAATTAATGAAACTGTTGCAGGTGCCTACTGCATCATTAGAGCAGCGGATAAAAGATGAGCTGGAAGAAAATCCTGCACTGGAAGAAGGAACACCGGATGATATAGCAGAAGAAAAAGAGAATGATGAAGATGATGAGCCTACACCGGAAGATGAAACTGCACCGGATGAAAAAGAAGAATATTCAGAAGAAGAAGTTAGTGAAGCAATAAAAGAACAGGATTCATTTGACATTGCAGATTATATTGCTGATGATGATGTTCCTTACTACAAACTGAATGCAAACAATTCATCACCTGATGATGAACACAGAGAATCTCCTGTTGTTGTTACCGTAACTTTTCAGGATACACTTTTATCACAACTGGGATTAAGTGATATTGATGACAGAGAATATTTAATTGGTCAACATCTTATTGGAAGTTTAGATGATGATGGATATATAAGACGTGATTTAGATGCTATTGCTGATGATCTTGCTTTTACGCAGAACATCGCAACAGATGCAGCAGAACTCGAACATATATTAAAAGTAATTCAGACTCTGGATCCTCCGGGAATTGCAGCACGTTCGTTACAGGAATGTTTGTTATTACAACTTCAGCGTAAGAAAGGAAACAGTAAAGCAATCAGTACAGCAATCAAAATTATTGATAAGCATATGGAAGAGTTTTCCAGAAAGCATTATGAAAAGATTGCACGTTCACTGAATTTATTTGATGATCAGCTTAAGGAAGCTATTGATGAAATACTTGCATTGAATCCGAAACCAGGTGGAGGATCATCAGAAGACGCACGCACATCAGCACAGATAATTCCTGATTTTATACTTACTGTTACCAATGATGTTCTGGAGTTAAGTCTTAATTCGAAGAATGATCCTGACTTACGCATCAGCCGTTCTTTCCAGGAAATGCTGGAGTCGTATGCAAGAGATAAAAAAAATAAGGCAACACGTGAAGCAGTGTCGTTTATCAAACAAAAAATAGATGCTGCACGATGGTTTATTGATGCCATCCGTCAACGTCAGCATACATTGTTTACTACCATGACTGCCATAATGAATTACCAGAAAGAATATTTTCTGGAAGGTGATGAACGGAAATTACGTCCGATGATATTAAAAGATATTGCTGATATGGTTGCATTGGATATAAGTACAGTATCACGTGTTGCAAACAGTAAATATGTTGAGACACCTTATGGAACTTTTCTTTTAAAAACATTTTTCTCAGAATCATTAACTACCGATTCAGGAGAAGAAGTTTCGAGCAGAGAAGTGAAAAAAATTCTGCAGGATGCTATTGAAGCCGAAGACAAAAGAAAACCATTACCTGATGAGAAGCTGATGGAAATATTGAACGACAAAGGATATAACATTGCACGTCGTACCATCGCCAAATACCGTGAGCAATTGAATATTCCTGTTGCACGTTTACGTAAACAGCTTTAGACAACCAATTAAATAACTACTGATTTTCACCAGAGAATGCCTCAAAGTTTAGCACGATTTATTTCCGTTTTATTTCAGCCGTTATTACTTTCCACTTATGGTGTATTCTTATTGCTGAATACGGAAACCTGGATGAGTTACACCGTATTTCCACAAGTGCGGTATCTGCTATATATAATAATCATAGCAAGTACTTTCTTTCTTCCTGCATTAACAGTGCTGATGTTTCTTCGCAAAGGAACAATCACATCACTTGAAATGAAAGAACGTGAAGAACGCAACTGGCCTTACATTTCTACTTTATTATTTTATATCGCAGGATGGATCCTGTTAAATAAACTACCGCTGCCACGAGTATTTGGCAATATGGTTATGGGAGCAGGTCTTGCAATACTGGTTGCCTTCCTTGTGAATTTAAGATGGAAAATAAGTATTCATATGATGGGACTTGGTGGAATGGCAGGAATGTTTTTCGCTATTGCAACCTTGTTCAGTTTTAATCTGGTTATTCCATTAATTGCAATTGTTGTTGTAGCAGGAATTACAGGAACTGCAAGGCTAGCATTAAATGCACACACACCGGCACAGGTTTATGTTGGCTTTATATCCGGTTTTTTTATTGAATGGATTTTTGTGTATATATATAATCTGGGCCCGTTTTTTCTTAGGAGTTAGGCACCAGGGCTTAGGGGCTAGGGATTAGGGAATAGTGAATTTGAAAATTCGAAGAATTCAAGATGGAGATTGGTCAAATCATATTCCATAATAACAACCATAAAAATTTGCGTTCACTTTTGGTATTAAATTTTGAATGTTGAAGTCTTCATTAACTTTAACAGAATTATTTTCTCAGCACTCAGCACTCCCAACTAAAAGTTTACAACTATTATATTACCTGGAAATAATAAACTTCAAAGTTTCTGAACGGAAAAATGTAGACAGCCGGCAGAAATAAATTCCGGGAGGAAAAGAAAATAAATCAATAACGCCTTTATTGCTATTGGCAAATACTTTCTTCGACCTGAAATATTCCTGGCCTTTTGAATCATATATAGTAACTGTTGTTTTTTTATTCGATGGTATGGCGGTAGTAATATATATATAAGCTGCAGCAGGATTTGGTGATAAGGTAAAAGATGCAGCAATAATATCAGCCTTTTCAATACCCACATTT
>JBDTVD010000047.1:0-15754 GCA_040007375.1 Bacteroidota bacterium
TGCAGTAAATCATCATAAGAAATTTTTGCAGGATCATATATAATCTGGCATACTTCAGCATGTCCCGAAGCACCTGAACATACCTGATCATATGTTGGATTTTCTCTTGCACCTCCTGCAAATCCTGAAGTCACTTTTATCACTCCTTCCAGCTCCTGGTAAACTGCTTCCACGCACCAGAAACATCCTGCGCCAAATGTGGCGGTATCTGTTGTTCCACTCATCATTTTTTCTTCTTTAGGTTCATCCATATTCATTGCGGGTTTTGCTGTTTCTCCACATGCTGTAAATGCAATGAGGAAGCATCCGTTAAATAATAATTTAGAAAGTTGCATTTTAGTTTTTACAAAAGTACGTGATAATCTGCCAGCCGGTTTGCAACACAGCAGACAATTATTGTAAAATAAAAAAAATGGTGTTATCGCATTAAATTCAGGTTTCCTCTGAATGCAAATGCTTTATTCAAACGATCCGAAATTTTCATTTCGTACACATACGATCCTGACTGTGCTTTCGAACCATCTGCATCTGTTCCGTTCCAGCCTATTGCCGGATTTTCAGAATGGAATATGCGTTGTCCCCAACGGTTATAAATGTTTACCTCATAAGAGTTCACATCCATATCTGCAGGAAGTCCTCCGGGGAAAATATCATTTCTTCCATCACCATTAGGTGTAAATGCAGAAGGAATAAATAATGGTGCAACAGTTACTTCTTTAATTTCTTTGTTTTCACAGTTAGCAGGATTGTATGCTGTTAATGAAATTTTATAATAACCCGGCTCACGGTAATCATGCGTTGGATTTGCTTCTGTTGAACCACTCTGATCACCGAAATCCCAAAGGTATCTGTTAGCATTTTCACTCTCATTGATAAACACTATCGGACCTGCAAATACATTTTCAATATTACTTTCCATAATGAATTTAGAAACAGGATCAGGATAGCGTACAATTTCAATTTCGCTGCTGTCAACTGATGCACAACCGAAAGGAGTTGTTATGGCAAGAGATACATTATATATACCATTAACAGTGTACCAGTGTATCGGCGATGATTGATTAGAAGTTACACTGTCACCGAATGTCCAGGCGAATGATGAACCACTGTCATAAGTAGAATAATTACGGAAACGGATTTTAAATGCATCACATTCAGAACTACTGTCGGCTGTAAAAGATATTACAGGATATTCATATACTTTAACAACAACCGGTGGATTTGATCTGGCTACACAACCATTCAGATTTGTTATATCAACTGTAAGAGTTACATTATCATTTATCGTAACAACAGAATCAGTAGATCCATTAGACCATAAATAATTTAAACCAGGAGTAGTTGCAGAAATAATAACGCTACCACCTCTGCAGAATTCTGTTGCACCGGAAACAGTAACAAATGCTTCTGCAGGAAGATTAGTAATCGTAACAGGAAGTGATGTTGCAACACAACCTGCAGTATCGGTAACTTCAACTGTATAATTTCCACCTGCTGATGTAATTATTTGTCGCGATGTTTCATTATTCGACCATATATATGATGCTCCGAAGTTAGCAGTAAGATTTGCCTGCTGATTCGGACAGATAGAAGTAGGACCAGTAACTGCAATTGATGCGAACGGAATACTTTCAATAATTGTTACAGGATCTGACACTTCAACACAACCAAGATAATTTGTTACTGTTACGGTTACTGTATAAACACCATTAGCCAGAGCATTATATGTTAATGACGTGCTTCCATCTGACCATAAATAAGTATTGAGACCACCAGGGTTAACATTCGCTTCCAGAACTACGCTTGCACCAGGACATACAACAGTACTTGTTTGTGGAGTTATGATTGCGGCAGGAACACTTAATAAAGTATGTATAACAGCAGAAGTATCTTTACAACCGTTAATATCTGTTAAAATAAATGAAAACGAATCTGCATCATTCACCCAGATAGAAGAACCAACAACTCCGTTTGACCATAAAACAGAAACTGTATTTGCTGAAGTATTAAACAACTGAATACTGTCACCATTACAAAACGTACTATCGGAAGGGCTAATGGTTGCTGTTGCCTGGTTCACAACAATGGTTTCATTATCGAATGCAGGACAACCATATATATCACTCACCGTAACACCATATGTATTGGCAGCATTTACTGTTATGCTCTGTGTAGTACTTCCATCTGACCATTGTACACCTCCACCAAGATTATTTGCAGTTAATATAACATCGCTACCTAAACAGAAAGTTGTAGGCCCTGATGTTATAATATTTGCAACAGGATTACTTACACTGATACCAATAGAAGCATCAATAGAACAATTATCAGAATTAGTAACTGTTACTGTATAAGTTCCCGGAGTATTGATTGTAATGTTTTGTGAAGCAGCACCTGTTGACCAGTTATATATACTTCCTCCTGCATTTGCCTGTAGTTCGATGGAAGAGTCAGGACAAAAAACAAGGAAGCCAGTTGATGAAACAATAGATGCTGTTGGAGTACTTTGTGAAATTGTTATTGGTGATGATGTTGCTTTACAACCGTTGGCATTGGTAACAGTAACTGTATATATACCTGCTCCTGTTGTTATTGCAGCAGTTGTAGCAGCATTGCTCCATAAATAAGAAGATGCAGCAGTTGAAGTAAGCGTAATCTGTTCAAGCGGACATAAAACAGTATCTGTACTCAAAGCAACACTCACAGTTGCAGAATCGGTGGCAACCTGCAATACATTTGAATTTGCCGTACAACCATCAGCATCTGTTGCAATTAAAAAAACATTACCGGCATTATATATAGTTGTCTGATGATTAACTCCGGTCTGACCATTACTCCATGCATAATTGGAGAAACCTGGTGTTCCCATAAATAAAACACTATCACCAACACAGAAAGTGAGAGATCCTATGTTAAAAATAGTAACGACGGGATTGTTTACTGTTACTTTAACATCAGGTGTTGCAATACATCCATCACCATTAGTAATAGCAACTGTATAATTAGTAAGCGTTGCAGGAGCTAATGTAATGACGGAAGTGGTAGCACCGTTTGACCAGTTATAACTTACACCATTATTTGCTATTATAGATATATTACTTCCAATACAAATAGTAGTATCATTTGCAGGTGATATAATAGCTCCTGCCGGAAGAGCACTCATATATATATTTGCTGCTGCTGAGGTTGCAGTACAACTGTTTGCATTTGTTACAACAACTGTGTATGCGCCTGCAGCACTTGCCCAGATGCTTTGTGTACTTTTTCCATTACTCCATAAATAGCCATTACCTGAGCCGGCTGTTAATTGAATGCTGTCACCAGTACATAATATAGAATCAGTATGAGCAGCAATACTTGCAGTTGCAGAATTTACAGTAACCGAAACATTGGAAGTTGCAAAACATCCTAAATTATCTATTACCGTGACTGTATACGAACCGGATGCAGTAATAGTGTTAGCAGCTGTTACAGGCCCGTTAGTCCAGTTATATGATGTAAAGCCGGGAGTTGCTGTTAAAGTAACATTAGATCCCTGGCAAAATGTAAGTGGTCCGCTGGCAACAATGGCAACAACGGGTGCATTCACAACAACGTTGGTAATTGCAGAAGTTGCAGTACATCCTGCATTGGTAACAGTAACGCTATAAGGTCCGGGAGTACTTACAATGATTCCCTGTGTTGTTGCTCCGTTCGACCATAAATAACTTGTTCCTGGATTTGCATTTAATGTTACCGATCCGCCTGCACAAAAAGCTGTCGGACCAACTGTATCAATCACTGCGGCTGCAGTTCCTGAATAAACTGTTACCGGTTTTGAAACAGAATCACATCTGCCCCAGCGATCAGTAACTGTAAGTGTATATATTCCTACTTCTGTATAATCAACCCATATACTTGAAGTAGTTGCTCCGTTCGACCATTGATAAGCACTACCCGGAAATGCGGAGAAGAGTTGAACACTGTCACCAGGGCATAATGTCATTGGACCAAGAGTATCTATTTGTCCTACTGCATCGCTTGCAATTACATGATAACTATAACCTGGATTGGCACATCCATTTGCAGGATTAAAAACAAAACATCCATATGTACCAGGTACACTTATATTTACGCTTTGAGTATTTCCCAATGAATTTGACCAACTGTAACTATTGGAATTCGGAGCAGTAAGTGTTATCGTTTCACCTGTGCATATTATAGAAGTATCAACTGCAACTCCTGCAATTGTATCATAAACATGTATCGGTCCACCTCCGAAAGAATGTGATCGCAGGAATACTCCACTATCAAAAACTCCATCCGTACCTGCATCAGAAACGGCGAGCTTAATGTGATAATTTCCACATTGCAGTACAGGTATTTTAATTTCCATAACCACAGTAAAACCATCAAAAATAATTGTAGAGCCAAGATTGGAAACATAATAAGCTGAATACGCCAATGATTGATTTGGTAAATTGCAGCTTCCACCACCTCCGGATACTCCAGGATTTACTGTATTGACTCCAACAGGAAGAGTGGTGCCTGGTATTAATGCTACATTCTCGCTGTTATATGTTCCTCCTCCAGGTTTCGGCCCTGTAACAAAAAAACCAAAGACATCATTAAAAACTGCACATACATATTCAGGGTATTCTTCGGAAGCAAATGAATATTTGAATCTAATAGTATCTGTTTTAGGAACGAAATCAAATTCTAACGACGCCACATCTGTTATAGGTTGTGATGATAACGTTTGAAGATCAGGATCACCACTTACTCCATTATCAAAGTCAAATTGTAGCCCATGCGGATTATCAATTACGGTTGCATGACCAGAGGTTAATATGATACCAGTGTCAATACCAAGGTTTGAAGTCCCTGTAAAAGTAGCAAGTCCTTCCGGTCCTCCTCTGTAAACAATATTAGTGGGAAGTCCGGATAACCCGCTTCCGGTAATAAAGTCGTTCTGCACAACACTGATTGCCTGTGCAACTGTTGACTTGTTTGTAATAGTCAACTGTCCATTTGCATGGCTGATAATTCCTACAAGAAGGAGTAATAAAAGTCTGAGTTTTGAGATCATGCTAAAGAGATGTTTCAAATTTAGCCGTGGTTATGCCAAAGATAGCAATCAATTTGGTGAATTACCTATATAAGGGCCTGAATCGGACTATTAATTATTCGAATCAAGCAAAAAGAAATGCCAGTTGTATTTTAACTCTGCTTTTTTGCAGGGCCGGCTACAAAATCCTTAAGGTAATACGGTTCAAAATAAGCAACATCTTCAAAAGCATTCTGAATATATAGTTCCTCACTTCGTGAAATCAATCCTTCAGCAGAAAGCCTGAAATCCGAAAAGAAAAAAGCGTTTATTTTTTTACTGATAAGGTCCTTGTATTTCTCAGCGCCATCACCAAAAAACACCAGCTCACAATCTTTCCATTTATCAAAAGAATTATCCTGCAGGATAAGCGCATTTACAGATCCAACTTCCTGCAACCCGGAATTAAAAACTGCAGAATACACTTCCATTCTCCGCGCATCAATCATCGGGCAAAAAAGCAATTTATCATGAATGGCTTTCCCGGACTTTACCAGTTGTTGCTTTGCACATTCAGCCATGGAATAAAGAGTACCTGTTGCCAGCAATGGTTTATCCAGCGCAAAGCAAAGTCCTTTTGCAGTTGCCACACCAATTCTTAAACCTGTATAAGAACCCGGACCCTTGCTAACAGATATTGCATCCAGCTGCCCATATATATAACCGCATTGCTTTAGAAGATCATCAATAGTTACGGTAAGCATTTTTGCATGCTCCCTGGGTTCTTCCACCGTTTTTTCCATTAGCAGTATGCCATTATCTGATAATGCAACGGAGCAAACTGTTGTTGCTGTTTCTAAATGCAGGATGATGGCCATGTAAATATTACAACGTCAATCTTTATATATAAATGCTTTTTGAATTCATATATAAAAAGAGCATCTGAAAAAAATAACTACTGCTTTTATATTAATCCTTTTTATCACTTTCCTGAAGCTGTTCCTTGGAAACTACTTTTACAACAGTACCGGTTTTCAGAGTTTTTGAAATTGCATTATAAGGGGCGGAAATAACACTTTCTCCGGATTTCACTCCTGATTTTATTTCAATGAATTTACTGTCCTGCACTCCGGTTTTCACAGGAATCATTTTTGCTTTTCCATTCTCTACTATAAAAACACATTCAACCATCAGGTCTTTATTTGTTGTAGCCTCTGTAGTTTTTTCTTCAGCCGGTGGTCCTGTCTGCACTGCTTTCTTTTCTGATTTCTGTGATGTAGTATCACGCGTAGTTACAGCCTGGATAGGTAATCCAAGAACATTATTTACACTGTTCGTTTGTATTTCAACTGTTGCTGACATGCCTGGACGAAACGGGCTTTCATCTGGTTTGTCTTTTGGAATAAGATCAGCATACGACTCATGAAGGATGCGGATCTTAACTGTAAAATTGGTAACCTGATCGGTGCTGGAAAGTGTGCTGTTATTTGCAGAGTTGGCAACTTCCGTTACGATGCCTTTAAATTTTCTGTCGAGATAAGCATCAATATCAATATTTGCAGTATCGTTTAAAGAAACACGCACAATATCATTCTCACTCACATCCACACTTACTTCCATTTCATTGAGATTTGCAATGCGTAATAATTCTGTTCCCTGGAAACCGGAAACACCTTGCACTCTTTCACCCTGTTCAATGTTTAATTTGGAAATAGTTCCGTCAACAGGAGCATATATAGAGGTCTTATTCAGATTTTCTTTTGCTTCTTTTAATGATGCTTCCGTACTTTTTACATTATAATCAGCTGCTGCAACACTTTGCTTCGCTGCTTCTACTTCTGCTTTGGCAACTTCATAGGAGGATTGAATAGACTCCCAGTCAGATGCTGATATTACTGCATCATCAAAAAGTTTTTTATTTCTTTTATACGTGGATTCTGCTTTTGTAAACTGCGACATAGATTGTGTCATCCGTGAACGGCTGTTCTCCAGGTTGGCTTTTGATCCGTTTAAAGAAGCAACCATACGTTCCATTCCTGATATATATATTTCCGGATCAATGCGACATAGCAGCATTCCTTTTTTCACCAGCTGACCTTCCTTCACAAACAGATCTACTACTTCACCGGATACATCAGCAGCAATTTTTACTTCCACTTCCGGTTGCACCTTTCCGTTTGCCGATACAGTTTCAATAATATCCTGTTGTGTAACTTTTGAAAGAGCCACTTTCACTTCATCCGGATTACCAAGTACTCCCGACATTTTTGCAATTGTGAGAATTACTATTACAACTCCTACTGCAATGAATATGTTACGCCAGAGTTTTTTAGATGCAGCCATTTTTTAGTAGTTAGTAGTTAGTATCAAGACACAAGTATCAAGACTAAACTTTATTGTAATTTGTAATTTATAATTTGTAATTTATAATTTATAATTTACTTATAGTGTCAGTGTTTTTCCTGCGTAGAAGTCGAGCACCTTTACGCGGAATATATAATCGTATTTTGCCTGGAGAAGATCGGACTCTGCTTTTGCAAAACTGTTTTTTGATGTAAGCCATTCCAGTGAACTTACTAAACCAGCATCAAATTTTTTCTGTGTGTAACCAAAAGATGCCTGCAACGCATCATAACTTCTTTGTGCAGCAGCATATTTTTTCTGTCCTCCTATTGCATCTGCATATGCCTGCTGAATACTCTTAAACACCTGTTGATTTTGAAGATCCTCATTAAGCTCTGCACTATAAACGCCCAGCTTTGCTCTTCTAATTCCACTCTCTGTTGCCCATCCATTAAATATCGGAATGCTTAAACTAAAGCCAACAGACTTACTGTAATTCTGATCAAACTGATCGTTGAACGGAGTATCTTCAAATGTAGATGTATATAAAGGTGATAAAACAGAATCACCACCCAGCATCGTAACACTTCCGTTTGGAAACAATCCAAGGAACTGAGAACCGGCCGGTCGTCGAGATGCACTTGAATAACCGGTGCTTAAAGAACCAAATGCACTCAATCGTGGAAACCTGGCTCCACGTGCAGCCGATAAACCTTTCTGTGCACTTAACACTTTTGTCTGGGAACTTTTTATTTCAGGCAATATACTTTGTGCCGTCTGGTAAATAGCTAGTGGTGTTTGAGAAAGTACAGAGATATCAGGAATTTCTGAAACAGGTTTTGCAATATCAAATCCATCTGTGTTCTGCAACTCCATCAACTGTGCAAGAGATAAAATGGCAATTGTTAAATTATTTTCCGCAGTAATAACCGTTAATTCATCAGTAGCAAGTTGAGATTCTGCATCCAGAAAATTTCCCTGTGTTAATGAACCTGCATCTGTTAAAGCCTTTATACGATCACGTTGCTTCTGCGAACGGTTAGCCTGATCATTTACTGCAGTTAATGCTTCCTTTGCATACAATACCTGCAGGAAAGAAGAAACCACACTCAATGAAATATCATTGCTTATTTTCTGAAGATCATAGGTACTTGCAAGGTAATCAAGTCGGCTTTGTTTTAATTCATTCTGCAATTGAAAACCATTAAACAATGTGACATTACCACTCAATGATATATTATCCGACTGAATCTGTTCTGTTGTAAACTGATTGGAAAAAGGATCTACTGACCGACCGAAATTATAATTGTGAGATGCGCTTCCATTTACGGTAGGCAACATCTGCAATTGCTTTTGTGAAAGTGCGATGCTGGATTGCTTTTCTGCAACAGCACTTTGCTTTACCGATATATTATTTTTCAAAGCATGCTCCACGCATTCCTGAAGTGTCCATTGCTTCTGGGCTGCTGAAGGAAAACAGATGAATAAAAAGAAGACTAAAAACCAAGCCTTCCGGAAATAATGAATAATCATAGCAGAACCTGAAATTGGAAGGCAAAGCTAAATAATATCAGATACTGAACCAAAGTTCGAAGTGTGGAGTTCGGAGTTCGGAGTAAAAAAACAAACAGAATATACTATGTCCCTATTAAACCAGTAACAAAATCATGTCCGATGGCTTTTGGAAGCAAGGGAATAAAATCGTAAATCGTACCTCCTAAATCTAAAATCAATTAAACACCTTCACCATAAAAACAAAATCCTTCAGCTTTTTAATCTGTGCAGGACGATCAAGGCCTTTTAAATTTTTCTTTGAAACATGTGCAACACTTTCATGCGCATTTTTATCCAGGTAGCTGAATATATATTTAGACTGAACAGCAAAAGAAGCACCTTCAGCAGTCATATTTCTTCCTGAAATCAAACCAACAAGATTAGCCTGGCTGTCGAATAACGGACCACCACTATTACCAGGGTTCACCGGAAGAGAAATCTGGTATGCCGTTGTATCACCTTCAAAACCGGAAACAGAAGAAACAGAACCTTCATTATATACTACATCCTGGCGTGGATAACCTAAAGTAAAAACACGTTCACCGGGTTCAGCAGAATTATGTTTGAAAGAATAAGGAAGTTCACCAAATGATTTAAAATCATCTTCCACTACTTTTAAAACAGAAATATCCATCTGCTCATCTTTATATACTTCTTCCACTTTAAGCTGTTCGTATTTATCATTGCTGATATATATAGTACGTGCACCTTTAGTAACGTGAGCACTTGTTAATATATATCCATCCTGACTGAGAGCCATTCCTGTTCCGATAAATCCTCTTTCTTCCACCGCTTCATCAGGAGTTTCACGGGCTTCATTAATTCCATTGATGATGGCACGTTGTGAACGTTTTAAACGCTCCACTTCCAAACGTAAAGCCTGGTAAGCACTCTGTTGTTTTGTAGAAAATAATCCTGTTAATGCACCTGTAAGTAAAGTACCGGAAACTGCAACAACAGAAACTGCAGCAGCAATAGAAATAATACGATGACGCTGATAAAAACCACGAAGACCTTTTGCATCCTGCTTCACTACTTTCAATGGAGCTTTAAAAGAAAATGCTTCCGTTTCCATTTCATCATGAATAGCATTTAACTGTTCCCTGATCTGGTTACGATCTGCTACAATATCAAAAGCCGCAATCACCTGCTGATGATCTTTAACTGCTTCAAACAATGATGGATCATTTTCCAGCCACTGTTCAAAAATGCGCAATTCATCAACTGACAATTCTCCCTTGCAGTATCTTTCGATCAACTCTTCTGTTTCCCTGCTGCTTGTCATTCCTGTATTTTTTCGTTGTTATTGTAATGTATGAAGAAAAGTTTTTTTAATCTTTTAAGACATTTATACTTCTGATTTTTTGCATTATCCGTATTGGTGTAACCAAATTTCTCTGTAATAATTTCCATGGAGGATTTATTAATATAGAAATCCTGAAGGATGGTACTGCAGGGTTCACCAAGAGATTGCATGGCATTGTTCATCGCCTGATACTGATCCTCTACCTGATTCACCTCTTCCCAATTCAGTTCCAGGTATTCTTCATTGTCAGTGATACTGCCTGCAAACCGGGTTTTTGCTTTCAATTCCTTCAGCCAGATGTTCCGGCTCACTGAATATAAGAACGTTTTTATTCTGCAATTCAACTCGAAAGTTTCATCCTGCAGTTTCTCATAAAGTATTATTACTGCTTCCTGGTAAACATCCTTTGCTTCTGCCAGCGATCCTCCGTTATTCACTACCATATTGGTGATGACCGGATAATTCTGCTTGTAGATTTTCTTTAAAGTCTGTTCGTCCTTACGGCGAAGTAATTCTACCTGATCTTCTTCAAATACAGGTTGCACCTGTTTCATCATCTACGACTATTAATATCTGTTTTCTTAAAAAGTAACCCAAAGAACTGTAAAATTTTCAAGCAGTGGTTTGAAAAAATCAAAAAATGAACATTTGTTTTCTGACCTTCAACAACTTATGTCGATGTTGATTTTTATTTTGATTACACAGGGTTACCTTTTTGAACGTGATGTATTAAGGGTATCTAAAACATCAAACAAAAACACAAAATGAAAAAAGTTGCAACATTCTTCGCTATCGCTGCAGTGGTAGCATTATCAGCATGTGGTTCAAAATCTACTGAAGAATCTTCTTCAGCTATGGACACTACAACAGTAGTTACTGAAGAAACTCCAATGGCTGTTGACAGCATGGCTACTCCGGTAGACAGTATGGCTACACCTGATACAACTGCTCATTAATCAGCATTGTATTGCATATAAAAAAACCGCTCTGAGCTCAGAGCGGTTTTTTTATTGGGCTAAAGTGTAATTATCCTATCAGATTATTTTTTACCACCATACCTGTTCCAGGAAGATTATTCAGTTGAATTCTTCCATCACTATAACTCAATGCTGAAAAGGGATCATTGGAAATTAACAAAGGACCATCAAGATCTACCCAATCTGCTAATGGTGCCAGTTGTGCAGCAGCTCCACATCCGCAACTGCCTTCACTCATACAACCTATAAATATTTTCAGATTATTACTGCGCGCTTTTTCAATCATATTAAATGCAGGATAAAGTCCGCCGCATTTCGCCAGCTTAATATTAATTCCATCACAATAATTTTTTACTTTTTCCACATCTGAAAAAGTCTGTATGGATTCATCAAGTATAATTGGTAGTTGTACACATTTTCGTAACAGATCTGTTTCATTCAGCTTGTCTTTTTCAAAAGGCTGTTCAATAAATTCACAACCATTTTGCTTTAGTGTGAAACAAAATTCTGCAGCATTTTCAACATCCTTCCATCCACGATTTGCATCAACGCAAAAAGGAAACGGACTCAATTGCCTGAATGTTTTCAAAATGATTTCATCAGCATCACCACCCAGCTTTAATTTAAAAAATTGAAATTGATTTGCTTCCTTTAATTTCACTTCCATCTCATCAGCCGCCGACATTCCAATTGTAAAAGCGCAAAGAGGCAGAACAGTATTTTTCACCTGGTAAATTTCTCTTATTGTTTTACCAGTGAGTTTACCCTGCAGATCATGCAATGCAATATCGAGAGCAGCTAATGCAGGATAACAGATTCCATCAGCAGCATTCCATTTTTTTAATAGCGGAAAGAAATCGTCCGTGTGATAATTCTCGGGTAGATTTATATCATTTAAAAATTGTGTTACTGATTCTGTTGTGTGAATAAGATAAGGTGGTAAAGCTACTTCGCCATAACCTGTAACTCCATCCTGTTCCAGCTTAACAAAAACAGCATCGGTAGTATCTCTTGCACCTGCAGCAATATGAAAAGTATGTTTGAACTTTAACTGGTAATTATAGATGCTGATTTTCACAATGGCAAAGATGCATAGAATAAAGGTATGTGCGGATTGTGTATTTTCACGCTTTCAACACATATATATTGAAAAACAAAACGCTGCTGTTTTTATTGGTTTTATTGCATGCATTAATGCTTATATATGCATATTGCAGTGGAACGGTTTACATGAAAGATTCTGCCGAATATCTGAATCAGGCATTTAATCTGAAACATTATGCAAGTTGGTATTGCGGCAATTTCAGCAATCCTGTTCAGCCGGAGTTATACAGTATGCGACCACCGTTATATGGTTTCCTGCTGATGATGTTGCACTTTATAAGTGAAAATGTTATTCTGATCAGTCTGGTTCAATCTTTACTCAGCATTTTTAACTTATATATAGCATTACGCCTGGTTGATAAATTTGCTCCTTCTTCTTTTAAAATATTTTTTGTTTTATCAACATTACTTTTCTTTCCATCACAACTGATCTATTCAGAAATGATTATGAGTGAAATGTTATTACAGTTTTTCGTAATGTGCTGTGTTTACTTTTTGATTTTATATATGGAGAAGAAATCAATTGTTCATCTGTTGATTTTCCAGGTTGCAGTAAGTTGTACACTCTTAACGAAACCTGTTTTTATTGCATTCCCTGTTTTTATTATTATCCTGTTCAGTATTCTTCCCTCCTTAAAATCGTTTCGTGGAAAAGCTTTGTATTCGTGCAGTATTCCTGTTCTCGTCATTTTATTGATTTCATTTAACAATTACAGGCATACCGGTTATTTTGAATACAGTAGTATTGCCAGGAAGTTATCTGTTAATTATCATGCATTCTATTCTGTTTCTTATGATGAAGGAAATGCTTCTGCTTTATTACAGATTGACAGTGTACAACAGGATGCATCAATACAAACATCCTATTCTGAAAAAGCGGAAGTATTGCAATCAGGTGCCGGGCGTTTAATTGGTCAGCACCTGGATTCATATATATTTCTTACGGTGAAAGGAATTCTTTTGTTTTTTATTGATCACAGCCGTTATGACCTGGAAACTTTTTCAGGAAAAAAAATTTCTGAAGAAAATGGTTTTATGGAGTACTATAAAAAATCAGGCTGGAGTGGAATTGTGGATTATATCAACCAGCTTAATTTTTTTTATGTGCTGTACCTGTTTGTTTCGATGTTGTTTAATGCAATGCTCTTATTTGGTTTGATGCGCTTCAGTCTGCTTCATCAACAACCTCTGTTTTTACGACTATTACTTACAGGCACTATACTTTATCTGGCAATAATTACGGGAATGACAGGAACTACAAGGTTCCGGCTTCCTGTATTTCCACTCCTGTTAGCTGCAAATCTCATCGCTCTAAAATATTATTCATTTCCATTCATTAAAAAACGTACTGCTGAAGTGTGTGAATGATTTATTTTTGCGCACCCGATGAGCCAGCTAAAACAAATTTCTCTATCTCTTGCCTCCGCACTTTTATTGTGGGCTGCATGGCCTGCCGGTGGATTTGCTCCTTTATTGTTCATTGCATTAGTTCCACATTTAATTACAGAAGATCTGATTGCTACCGGTACTGGTAAATCACGGTTTTCCTTTTTCCGGATCTCCTGGTTGTCGATGCTTGTGTTTAATCTCTTAACAACATGGTGGATCTGGTTTGCCAGTCCCGGAGGGATGATATTGGCCAACATTACCAATTCGTTTATCATGGCGATGTTTTTTCACTTCTTCCATCTCACCAAAAAAAAACTGGGACCAATCTGGGGTTATGCTTCTCTCTTTTTTTACTGGACAGCTTATGAATTTCTGCATCATCGCTGGGATCTCAGCTGGACATGGTTATCGTTCGGAAATGGTTTTGCTGCATGGTGTGATATGGTGCAGTGGTATGAATACACTGGAATTCTCGGTGGGACGATGTGGGTTCTGATCACAAACATTGTTGTGGCATTTTTTATCAATAAAGCAATCCGGTTAAACAGAAGAGTATATATAAAGCCTGCTGTAATTTATCTGTTTCCATTAATACTTATTCCCGTTGTTATTTCCGGTGTATTGAAAGGAATGCGCCAGGAAAAAAGAAATCCTGTTGTGGTTACTGTTGTGCAGCCGAACATTGATCCATACAATGAAAAGTTTGGTGGTATGAGTTCACGTGATCAGTTGAAAAAGATGTTATCACTTGCAGCGCAGAAAACAAATGACAAAACCGATTATCTTGTTTTTCCGGAAACTGCATTACCTGATGGATTATGGGAGGAGGACATTCAACAAAATCGTGAAATAGAAACAGTACGAGATTTTATGAAGCCTTTCCCCTCTCTGAAAGTAGTGATGGGATTATCGTCGAACAGATTTTATACAACACAGGAAGCACCCACATCAACTGCCCGTGCATTTAAAGATGGTGGCGGATATTTTGATTCTTACAATTCCGGAATGCAACTTTCTTCCGATACTGCAATTCAACTGCATCATAAATCGAAACTTGTTGTTGGTGTGGAGCAGGTGCCGTTCCAGGGACTGTTTGGTTTTTTTGAAAAATTTGCAATTCAATTAGGTGGATCATCAGGAAGTTTGGGAACACAGAAAATACCAAGTGTTTTTACCGGTGGCAAAGCAGCAGTTGCTCCGGTGATATGCTATGAATCAGTTTATGGTGAGTATGTAACACAATATATAAAGCAGGGTGCGAATATTATTTTCATTTTAACAAATGATGGATGGTGGCATGACACACCTGGCTATCGTCAGCATTGTCAGTATGCCCGACTGCGTGCTATTGAAACACGAAGAGCGATTGCCCGTTCTGCCAATACCGGAATTTCCTGTTTCATTGATCAGCAGGGAAATATTACACAACCCACTAAATGGTGGACCCCTGATGTGATTACTGAAACACTACAGCTTAACAATGAACTTACATTTTATGTGAAGCATGGTGATTACATTGGTAGATTTGCCTGCGGAATTTCACTACTATTTGTAATTGCTGCTTTTCTGAAAAAGAAAAATAAAATCAATATTAACTGATAAAAATATTTATATATATATGAATTCATATGATGTAGTAGTGATCGGCTCCGGCCCGGGAGGTTATGTTGCGGCAATCCGTTGTGCACAGCTTGGAAAAAAAACAGCCATTATAGAAAAATATAAAGCACTTGGTGGAACGTGTCTGAATGTAGGTTGTATACCAAGTAAAGCATTATTGGATTCCTCCGAACATTATTACCAGGCAGCACATCAGTTTAAAACGCATGGTATTCAGCTTACAGATTTAAAGGTGGACTTTGAGCAGATGATTGCAAGGAAAGATAAGGTGGTGAAGGAAAATGTGGATGGCATTAATTTCCTGATGAAAAAAAATAAAATAGATATATATAATGGTCATGGTGCATTTACTGATGCATCAACGATACAGGTAACTGCCGAAGATGGAAGTAAACAGGAATTGAAAGCTGCTAATACAATCATTGCAACAGGTTC